>CAJXBJ010000184.1 GCA_913050195.1 uncultured Saprospirales bacterium | reverse complement strand
CGGGGAAAGTAAAACCCTGCCTATATTTTTCTTCAGTTATGGGTGCAAGCTTTCTCTTGATCAAACCTATATTGATTCCTTCAACACATAGCCACCTATCATCTAATAGTGTACCATTCCAATCCCATATAATATGTTTATATCTCATGATAAAAGTTCGGGTTCATTAAATTAAAATGGGATAATTTTTTATCAATGGAACCTCCATTTATAATAAAACTAACAAAGAAAATGAAAGGCAATCTTTCAGGACAAGCCTCCCACCAAAAAATGATGGTTCAACCACGATATATATCTCCAGATAACAAAACCCCTATACCAGCCGCTGTTCTAATTTTATTATATCCAGACAAAAAACAATGGCATTTCTTTTTAACTAAACGCACAAAAACCGTCGAACATCATAAAGGACAAATCTCTTTACCTGGAGGAATGCTTGAAGAAGGTGAATCAAATAAAGAAGCCGCAATCAGAGAAACATATGAGGAAATAGGCATAGAATCAAAAAGAATAAATATCATTGATACGCCCGGCCACAGAGATTTTGCAGCTGAAGTTGAAAGAGTACTTAGTATGGCTGACGGAGCTTTATTATTAATTGACTCTGCTGAAGGAGTAATGCCTCAAACAAAATTCGTTTTAGCAAAAGCATTAAAACAAGGTTTAAAGCCAATTGTTGTTATAAACAAACTAGATAAAGCAGATCAAAGAGCTAATGAAGTTCTAGATGAAACATTTGATTTATTTGTAAGTTTAGATGCTAATGAAGACCAACTAGATTTCCCAGTATTATATGCAAGTGGAAGATCTGGATGGGCGGATCTTGAAGTTGATGGTCCTAGAGAAAATCTTAATCCACTATTAGATAAAATTATAGAGCATGTTAAGCCAGCCGAATTAGACAAATCAAAACCTTTTGCTATGCTTTCTACACTTCTTTATGCTGATAGTTTTTTAGGAAGAAGTTTAGTAGGTAGAATTTCTCAAGGAACAGCAAAAGCTAATCAAGCTATTAAAGCAATCAACTTAAATGGAGAAAAAGTTGATGAAGGTAGATTGACTAAAATTTTTAGATACGAAGGTACTAAAAAAGTGCCTATTGAGATTGGTGAAGCTGGAGATATTGTGGTTGTTGCTGGTTTAGAAAAAGCGAACGTTGCAGATACTATTTGTGATCTTGAAGTGAATGAGCCAATTGAAGCTACCCCAATAGATCCTCCAACTATGTCAATTACAATTACTGTAAATACATCACCTTTAGCTGGTACAGAAGGTAAAAAACTTACAAGTACACAAATTAGAGATCGATTAGTTCAAGAGGCACAAAATAATGTTGGCATTACATTCACTGAAAATGAGGGAAATGACTCTTTTGTAGTCAGTGGTCGGGGTGAATTAATGTTGGAAATTTTACTCACTCAAATGAGAAGAGAAGGTTTTGAAATGACTGTGAGTCCTCCAAAAGTTCTCTATAAAAAAGATGCAAATGGTAACAAGCTTGAACCAATAGAGGAAATTACTATGGATCTCGATGAAGAGCATTCATCAAAAATAATTGACTCGATGAATAGAAGAAAAGGTAAATTAATAGAATTAAAAGATACCGGTAAAAATAAGAAGAGACTCATATTTCATGCACCAACCAGAGGTTTGATGGGATATACAAGTAGATTTCTAACACTTACAAAAGGAAATGGGGTGATCAATAGAATTTTTCATGAATATGGTCCGTTTGAAGGTGAAATGGAAGGAAGAAGAAATGGTGCCCTTATTTCTATGGAACAAGGAAAAGCAGTTGCTTTTGCGATATTTAATCTACAGGCTAGAGGTGAAATGTTTGTAACCCATAATGATCCTGTTTATCCAGGAATGATAGTAGGCTTATCACCTAAACCAGGAGATATGATTATTAATGTCATGAAAGGTAAAAAATTAACTAACATGAGAACTCAAGGTACAGATGAAAATGTTGTCTTAACACCAGTAAGAAAGATGTCGATCGCAGAGCAATTAAGCATGCTAAATACTGATGAGGCTTTAGAAATCACTCCAGACTCTTGTAGATTAAGAAAAGC
>CAJXBJ010000183.1 GCA_913050195.1 uncultured Saprospirales bacterium | reverse complement strand
GCATTGCTAAAATTTTAGACATTGATAAGATGCGTGTTTTAGAAGTTGCAACATTTTATTCTATGTTTAATTTAAAACCTGTTGGAAAATATTTCCTTCAAGTATGCTCAACAACTCCTTGTATGCTAAGAGGGTCTGATGAAATTATTAGATGCATAAAAGATAAATTAAATATTTCTTCCGGTGAAACATCAAAATGTAAAAAATTTTCTATTTTAGAAGTTGAATGTTTAGGTGCTTGTGTAAATGCTCCCATAGTTCAGGTTAATGATAATTATTACGAAGATTTAGATTATGTATCATTCTCAGATTTGTTAGATAATCTCTCTAATGACAAGATTCCTAATCATGGAACAGTTATTGACAGGAATTTTAGTGAAGCAAAAAACGGTTCAACTACCCTTAAAAAAATAAAAACAATAATGAAGTAATAGATAATGCTAAAAGATAAAGATAGAATTTTTACAAATTTATATGGTTGGTCTAGTCCCTATTTAAAATATGCAAAGAAAAGAGGTGATTGGATTAAGACTAAAAACATTCTTAAAAAAGGCCATGAAAAAATTATAGATGAAATGAAGAAATCTGGATTAAGGGGGCGTGGAGGTGCTGGTTTTCCTACTGGTTTAAAATGGTCATTTGCGCCTAAAGAAGTAGGTTCAAGACCTCATTATCTTGTAATTAATGGCGATGAGTCAGAGCCTGGTACTTGTAAAGATAGAGATATATTGCGATTTGAACCTCATAAACTAATAGAAGGATGCTTAATAGCTTCATATGCAATTCAAGCCCATGTTTGTTATATTTATATAAGAGGTGAATATTTTGTTGATGGACAAAAACTTCAAGCCGCAATCGATGAAGCCTATGAAAAAAAATTAATTGGAAAAAATGCAGCTGGGACAGGATGGGATTTAGATATTTATATACATTATGGTGCAGGAGCATATATTTGTGGGGAAGAAACAGCTTTACTTGAAAGTATTGAGGGAAACAAAGGTCAACCAAGATTAAAACCTCCTTTTCCAGCGTTAGTTGGCTTGTATGGCTGTCCTACAATAATTAACAATGTCGAAACTATTGCCGTTGTTCCAACAATTTTAAGAAGAGGTGGTAAGTGGTTTGCATCTTTAGGTAGAGAAAAAAATACTGGTACTAAAATATTTTGTATATCTGGAAATGTAAATAATCCGTGCAATGTTGAGGAAGAAATGAATATACCACTTAAAGAATTAATTGAGGTTCATGCAGGAGGTGTCATAGGTGGATGGGATAATTTACAAGCAGTAATACCTGGAGGATCCTCTATGCCATTAATTCCTAAAGATAAATGTGAAACATTAACAATGGATTTTGATTCATTAGTGGCTGAAAAAAGTGGGTTGGGAACAGCAGGCGTCGTTGTGATAAATAAAGATCAAGACATAATAAAATGTATGGCTAGAATTGCTCGATTTTATAAACATGAAAGTTGTGGTCAATGCACTCCTTGTAGAGAGGGTTCAGGATGGATGTGGAGAATGTTGGAGAGAATGGCAAAAGGGGAAGCTTCAAGAGAGGAAGTCGATATGTTGATGGATGTTACTAAACAAATAGAAGGTCATACAATCTGTGCTTTTGGAGAGGGTTCATCCTGGCCTGTACAAGGTTTGTTAAGACATTTTAAAAAGGAAATTGAGGAAAGAAATAACTTTAACCCTTTAATAAATACAGGACAAAAAAATCCTTATTTAGTAGATCAACATTTGTTGGAAAAAGAAAATGCTTAAACTAAAAGTTAATGATAAAGAAATTGAAGTAGAAGAAGGTCTAACAGTCCTTCAAGCCTGTGAACAAGCCGGATATGAAATCCCAAGATTTTGTTATCATGAAAAACTTTCAATTGCTGGAAACTGCAGGATGTGCCTTGTAGAAATAGAAAAATCACCAAAACCAGTAGCATCTTGTGCAATGCCTGCTGCAGAAGGCATGAACATTAAAACCAATACTAACATGGTTGAAAAAGCAAGAAAAGGAGTAATGGAATTTTTATTAGTCAATCATCCATTAGACTGTCCTGTTTGTGATCAGGGTGGAGAATGTGATCTTCAAGATCAATCAATGTTTTATGGAATAGATAAGTCAA
>CAJXBJ010000182.1 GCA_913050195.1 uncultured Saprospirales bacterium | reverse complement strand
AAGGAAGGCAAGATAATTACCCTAAGAGAAGAGGATTAACTAGAATACCAGAGCAACTCAATGCGGGCCTCAAGGTCGCATTTGGACATGATTGCGTTATGGATCCATGGTATCCACTAGGCTCCCACGATATGCTAGAGGTAGCACACATGGCCTTACACTGCTGTCATATGACTGGAATTGATGAGATGAAATCATGCTTTAATGCAGTGACGGCTAATGCGGCTTCCGTACTTCATTTAGATAATTATGGTATAAACAATGGATCAAATGGAGATTTGGTAGTTTTGCAATGTAAAGACCCCATAGAAGCCATAAGACTTAAGCCAGCAAGGCTATTTGTTGTTAGACGTGGAAAAGTTTTAAGCTCTACCAGTCCAGTACACTATGAACTTAACTTAGGCTCAAACACAGAGAGCGAAGATTTGCTTTTTAAAGGCTAATCTCCTTTTTGTTCAATGAATATTGGTGTTCTATTTGAGATTTGGCGAACTAAGGCCTTTACAATTTTATTTCTAGCAGGTTTCCTCACAAGCGTTGCCCGATGGTTCGAAGTATTCTTGTTTTCAGTAATTGCATGGAAACTCACTGGGAACTCTTCAATAGCAGCACTTTTAATAATGCTTAGGTTGCTCGGTGTTGCGGCAACAGGAGTAACTTTTAGCTTTGCTGGCGCATTTGTAGTAAGAAAAAAAGTTGTTTTGGGTGCAAGTTTAATCTGTTCTTTATGCTCATTACTTGTTTTTGTCTACTCACAAACAGGTTCGAACATAAATGTTTTTTTATTGGGACTACTGTCGACTTTGAGTGGCTCGCTATGGAGCATCGATTTTTCATTTCGAAGACCAATGCTTGCTGATGCCCTTCCCAAAGATTTAATTTCAGCCGGTGTTTCTTTAGATGTTTTATCTAGCCACGCGACAAGAATATTAGGACCTTTATTCGGTGGTATTATTTTGACTTATTTTGATTTGAATGTAGGTGTTTTTTTTCTATTTCTTCTCTATATCCTGTCGGTTTTTTTAGTCTCTACCCAAAAAGGAGACGCCTTAACAACTAATACAAATAGCTATACCCAGTCACTTCTAAAAGTTATTGGACAGACAAGAGATAATGTTAATTTATTATCCGTAATATCTCTAACTTTTGTTTTCAATATTTTTGCTCTTCCATTCATTGCATTAATAAGTCTATTGCTTATTGAAAAATTTAATCCAAACGATTTCTATATAGGAATGTTCACATCCTTGGAAGGAATTGGAGCTCTACTAGGAGGAACAGCTATAACAGTTATTACGATCAATAGAAAATTGATTAGCTTTATATCCTTCCTTGCAATTATTTTGCTATCTATATCTCTATCTGCGTCAAGCAACTCGATTTTCATGTATCTTTTCTCTATATTAATTTTCGGCATGGCTACTGCTTGTTATTCAGCATTACAAAGTACTATAATCTACATTAATTCCATTCCAGAGCTTCGTTCCTCAACTTTCAGTTTGCTTACAATAGCTATTGGCTGCGGCGCATTCGGTTCGTTAAACATTTATTTAATGTCAGATTTCTTCACAACTGAAGAGATTTCTAATATTATGGCGTTCGAAGGATTGCTAGTGGGCTTGTTTTTTATAATTATAGCCTTAGTACGGTTCCCAGTGCCCAAATTTTTTGAAAAGTAAAATTAGAAGATCTTAATTTTTTATTATGTAATTAGTTGAAAAATGCTGTATTGCATTCTATTTTGCTGTAACTTTAAGTTATGAACGTTAAGGATAAACACACAAAATATAAGCCATCAGACCCAGTATCTTTGGATAAAAGAACTTGGCCGAGTAAAGCTATTAAAAAACCTCCAATTTGGTGTAGTGTTGACCTCAGAGATGGAAACCAAGCCTTAGTTGAACCAATGGATACATCCCGCAAGCTTAGGATGTTCAAAACTTTGGTCTCTATGGGCTTTAAGGAGATTGAGATCGGTTTCCCATCTGCATCTGACACTGACTTTCAATTTTGTCGACACCTAGTAGATAATAAACTTATTCCAGATGATGTAACAGTACAGGTGCTCACACAAGCTAGAGAACACCTAATTGATAAGACCTTTGAAGCTTTAAAGGGTTGCAAGT
>CAJXBJ010000181.1 GCA_913050195.1 uncultured Saprospirales bacterium | reverse complement strand
AATCAAATGTAGATACACTAAGCTGCAAAGTAGTTGTAGAAGCGGCTAATGGTCCGGTTACTGGTGATGCAGCAAGAAGTTTGCACAAGCGAAGTATTCCAGTTATCCCAGATATTTTAACAAATGCTGGAGGTGTTACTGTGTCTTATTTTGAATGGGTTCAAAATCTGCAGCAGTTCAAATGGACTGAAGATGAGGTAAACAAGAAGCTTGAAGATAAAATGGTTCGTGCGTTTGAGGAAGTCTACTCTATGAAGATAGAAAGAGGAGTTCCCATGCGAATTGCATCATTTATGGTTTCAATTGATCGTGTTCACAAAGCCTATCAGCTAAGAGAAGGTTAAGTTTAAGACGCCTCTTTACTTTTCCTTGCTTCAATAAAACTTTTTACAAAGAATATCATTGATACAACGGTTGTTAAAATCATAATAGAAACCCGTAAAATTGCATATACATCAGATCTTTCTATGGCTCCTAATAAAGGCATTGCCAAGCCAAATAACATTACTAAGGTCAATGTAACAGCAATGTGAGCTATTAATTTATTCTCACTTTTAATACCGCTATTCATCAGTAGCAGTAACACACCAAAAATTACCGGAATCAATGCAGTCATAGATGGTGAATCAGATTGTATGTAGCCATAAGATCCTAAGGCAATGAGAGAAAGAGCATTTATAGCACTAATTTGATATGGTTTATACTGATTCATAACTTTTTTCCTTATGTAAACCAATAATTTTGCTAAAGCTCAGAGGTCCGAAAGACCTACTATCACTGCTATAAAGTGGATTGTCTCCCCTAACAAACAGTCTATTATTTTTAGTTATTCTTTTTATCCTTTTAACAATATTTTTACCATTAAATGGATGTTGACATAAAACAACGTCGCCTACTTCAAGTCGTTGATCCTGAAACTTTTCAAAAATGACATTATCACCATCGAGTAGTGCTGGTTCCATGCTATTCCCTCTTATTGTTACTTCCATTATCCAGCTGTGTACCATGCAACATCACGGCCTTTTGTTTCCCAAAAAATAGTGTGGACCTGTTTAATATTATCCATTAATTCATTTGCGTGTTCAATGGATACTTCTGTTTTACAAGAGCTACATAGCTTTGCAGTATTCCAGAATAGATCGTGTAAGTCAGGATAGCTTTCAAGATGATTTGGCTTGAAATAATCAGTCCACAAAACTAAAAGCTCTTCTTTACATAACTGTGCCTGTTGCTCTTTGACGGAAGCGTACCTGCTCATTGTGTTTAAATAACTTGCCATCTGAGATGAATTACCAGTGTCAGGGCAATTTAGTTCTAACATTTTTTTAGTCATTGACAATACAGCCTCACCGGCAACTCTTGCACTTGCAGGATCATAAATTCCACAAGGGCCATCGCAATGAGCATAAGCAATACTTTTATTCATAATATTTTCCTTAAGATATCTTAATATTCACAATGAGAAAATAGAAATACCAACTCTATTAATACCAATCAAATATAAATAAAAACATGCCTATATAAATGTATCAACTTGATGGGCTAAATTTATTTTTAATTTGCATCTGTAAATGTATTCAAAAAATTATATGCTTCAAAATTTCTAAACTTTTTCCACTATTTCTGCATTAAAAGCACAAGATATTTAGGAGAATCTTCATTATATGCAATTCACCTTCAAAAATAATTGTTCTATTCAGCCATTTTTTAACCTTAATGTATGTTCATTAAAATTTTATTTTACGAAATTCGTATGAACCGTGGTCTCGCAATAGGGCTTTTGATCTTAACGGGTATAGTATGGAGTACGGGAGGCTTTCTTATTAAGTTGATTCCGTGGCCCCCATTAGTTATAGCAGGTTTGAGAAGTGGATTTACTGCAATTATTATTCTCTTTTACAGCCGACCAAAAAGTTTTCGATTCGGAAAAAGTACATGGGCAGGAGCCATTTGCTATTCGTTGATGGTAATATGTTTTGTTGCAGGTAATAAACTTACTAGCTCGGGCAATGTTATTCTAATTCAATATGCTGCTCCAGTTTACGTAGCACTATTTGGCTACTATATCCTTGGTGAGCGATCTACAAAAATAGATTGGATTGCAATTATAATTATTTTGACCGGTC
>CAJXBJ010000180.1 GCA_913050195.1 uncultured Saprospirales bacterium | reverse complement strand
ACAAGACTTGGCTTACAATATTATTTTGCAAAGCATTTAGCTTATATTGGAGTAAATTTAAAAGCACATAATGCTCGTGCTGATTATATAGAATGGTGCATTGGGTTTCAATTGCATAAAAAAGCAAAAATGTGGAAATAATCTCTTACAACATCAATGGCATTAGGGCTGCTCTAAAAAAGGGCTTGGGTGAGTGGCTTAGAAACACGAAGCCTGATATCGTTTGTTTTCAAGAGCTTAAAGCTAATATTGAGGATATAGATGTGGCCTGTTTTGAAGCTCTAGGGTACAATCATTATTGGTTTCCTGCTCAAAAAAAAGGATATAGTGGGGTTGGAATTTTAAGTAAAAAAGAAGCCAAAAAAGTCGTTTATGGAATGGGGCATGATTTATTTGATTATGAAGGTCGAGTAATTCGCATTGATATTGAGGACTTCAGCCTTTTCAGTATCTACTTCCCTTCCGGCTCTAGTGGTGATGCCCGTCAAAGCCTTAAAATGGAGTTTTTAACAGCTTTTAAAAACTTTATTGATGACTTTTTAAAAACGCAGAATAAAGTGATTATTTGTGGTGACTACAACATATGCCATCGAGCCATAGACATTCACGACCCAATACGAAATAAAAAAAGCTCCGGCTTTTTACCAGAAGAGCGTGAATGGTTAGATAACTTTTTAAGCAATGGCTTTGTAGACACATTTCGGCACCTAAACTCAGAACCAAACAGGTACTCATGGTGGTCGTATCGGGCAAGATCGAGGGCTAAAAACCTAGGTTGGCGGATTGACTATAATTTAATAAGCCAAGCATTGTTGCCAAACTTACAGTCAGCAGACATCTTGGATCAAGTTGTACACTCGGATCATTGCCCCCTGTATTTAAAAATTAATTATTAATTTTGCTTAAATTATACCCAAAATCCTAATACTTTTTAGAAGATGAATAAATTTTATGTTTGTATATCGCTTTGTGTTTTAATTCTCCTATCTAGTTGTGGCTCAGGAAAACGAGCTCCATTAGAAGGCTTGGTAGCTCTAAAAGGAGACAAATATCAGGGAGGTAATTTCAAATACAACGAGGAGGAATATTTTAAAACACTTTTCATTCATAACATTACAGAAGTTGTAGGAATAAGAATAGCTACTCAAATTTATGAGGGTCTATACACTCTCAATCCTCAAAGTTTAGAAGTTGAGCCATGCCTAGCAGAACAGGTGTCAATAGACACAAGTAGCAATCAGCATACATATACTTTTACAATAAAAAAAGGAGTTTATTTTCATGATGACCCTTGCTTTCCGGAAGGAAAAGGACGAGAAATTAAGCCAAGTGATTTTAAATTCTGCTTTGATCTTTTAGCCACAGCAAATAGCAACAACAATTTGCATTGGATACTGAGAAATAAAGTAGTTGGTGCTGAAGAGCATTACCAAGCAACCAAAAACAATCTCTCGATTGAAGGTGGTGTAAGCGGCATTGTTGCTGATGACGCAACAAACACCCTTAAAATAACACTAACAGAGCCTAACAGTCTTTTCACTCAAATGCTAGCAATGCCAAACACTGGAATATTCCCAAAAGAGGCTTATGAAAAGTATGGAAAAGAAATGCGTGTACACTGTGTGGGCACAGGACCTTTTCAATTAAAGACAGAGAATCTAAAAGAGAACGAAAAAGTTATTCTAACAAGAAATCCTAATTACTGGGGTGTAGATAAAAATAACAACCCACTTCCCTATTTAAGTTCAATTGAAGTTAGCTTTGTAAATGAACAAAAACTCGCCTTAATGGAGTTCAAGAAAGGTGAGTTAGATATGCTTTATAAGCTTCCCCCTGAAATGTATAATGAGGTAATTAAACAGAGCTCTAAAGGGGTTATTGCATTAAATAGTGACTATAAAGAGTATTTACTGCAAATCTCACCTATGCTTTCTGTTGAATTCTTAGGATTTAAGCATGATTCAACTATTTTTCAAAATGTAAATGTGCGCAAAGCATTTAATTACGCAATAGATAGAAAAAGTATTGTCGACAATGTCCTAAATGGTGTTGGAATAAGGGGAATTTATGGCTTTGTACCTCCAGCTGTCCCAGATTATAATGCTAAAAAAATAAAAGGATTTGAATTTAATAGAGACAAAGC
>CAJXBJ010000179.1 GCA_913050195.1 uncultured Saprospirales bacterium | reverse complement strand
GCAGGGAAGAGCAATATGTATTCTGGAAGTAATTACCAACTTTGCATTACATAGTTTCTTAAGTAAATCTGAAGCAATATTTAGACGATTTTGGTGTACATTGGAATTGTCAGTGTGAATGTCTTTGCTTTTATAGGCTTGTGTTAAGATTTCTCCAGAATCTACTAGCTCTTTTGGGAAATGCTGATACAAAATATTTTTAGTGTTTTTAATGCTCCATTTCCCTTTTATAACATCTTTTAAAAGTGAACGTTTGTTGAATTGCCATTTATACTCTAGGTCATCTCTATATAGAACATCAACAAAATAAATTCCATCTTTTTCAGAACCATTTTCATACAGCTCACGATTAAGTGTTGTAGTTAAACAAGAACTATAGTATGCATCAATATTATACTTTTTCATCAAGGATAGTGTTGCAAAATCTCTGCATCCAATTGGAGCATATTTGTTTAGATACTCAATAGTATCCTTTGTGAAAAAATCCTTTTCATAATTTTTATCTAGATGAAAAGAAACAAATAACGGGTCAATATTTTCATGTGGTGGCCAATTTTCCGGATGATATGTAAACCAACCATTCATAATAAGTTTTGTCTTTTTTTCTAAAGACTTGTTTAAATAATCCCTATGAATGAACTTCTCAGTAGATGTAAAGTATTGCTGTGCTGCTAAGCTTTGGACATAATCCCCAATATTTCCAACACCTTTTTCTGTTAGTGTATATACTAATAATCCGTTATCTGTGCTCATAAAATATTATAGATGTAAAAGTAAACGATAGAGGCAAATATAGACATTAGCGCCAATATAGGATAATTGATTTTCAATTTGAAATATTTTCTTGTATACCACATTCTTAATAGCCAAATTGTTAAAAAACCAAAAGTCGTTCCCAAGGCTGGAGCATAAAGACCTAATTTTTCTATGGTGAATAAGGTAAATAAGATATTAATAGCTCCACCGATGAGCGTGGTTGTAAATATTCCTTTCGTGTTTTTTGAGCAAAGGTAGGCGGTTCCATAAAAGGCTGAAAAAGAAGAAAAAACAACACCTGTAAGTAGGATAGGTATGTACTGCCAAGATTCAAAATAGTTAGGCGCAATGATAAACTTTACCAAAGGCTTAATAATAATAGTGATAATTATTAAAACTATAATTTCAAATATGAAAAATCGATTGAATGTTTTAGAATAAAATCGTATTCGATCTGGTGAATTGAAATTTAAAATAGCAGAGTCCTGCCATGCTAAATTGAAAATCTGATTGATGCTTAAAAGAATTGCTGCTAATCGATTTGATACACCATATAGTCCATTGTTATCTTGACCTAAAAAATATGCAATTAGATATATGTTTACTGAGTTTATAAGCCACCAGCTAACAGCATTGGGTATTAATGGTAATGAATATGTAAATAGCTTTTTTGATAATTCATATGAATAATCATAAGCTGTTAAAAAGAAACGCCCTAGATTAACTGCAATGAAAAAGTATATTACGCAAATTAAAGAGGCCAAAAGCTGCGAAATAAATAAGGCTTCAATTTTCCAAGCCTGAACTGCCAAGAGGTAAATATTAAGTCCGCAAAAAACTGTAGAGTAAATTATTCCTGCAATGGAGTATACTTTTTTATAACCTAGACCGCGAATAAATTGTTGAAAGCTTTTATACATGAAAAAGCTGAAGTACATAGCTATTATCAATAGAGTGTGCTCAACCTCTAATATTTTAAAGATTATAGCGCATATACTCAAGCTAGCTACAGTACCAAGAACAATACAGATTAGTGCATTTTGAAGTATTTTAATTTGTTTTTCAAGCCTGCTTTCTTCAAGGAGCCATCGGTAAGCGCCATCAGCGATTTGAAGAGTAGATATAGGAGCTAATAATAGTAATGTACTTAAAATAGTTTCATAGGAGCCTAGCTCAGAGCGACTTAAGTATATTGTGTATAGAGGAACAAGTAGAAAGTTAAGGGCTTTTGACCCAAAGCTTCCAATAGCATAAATTAAGGTGTTCTTTATTAAAATTTTTCCTTGTGACATGATTTAATTGATAAGCTTAAGTTCTCGAGGTCGGAAAATAAACAAAACTGTTCAGAAAGTAATACTTTTGCCTTTTGTAATGGATCAATATATTCCAAACATAAATAGAGGTTTTCGG
>CAJXBJ010000178.1 GCA_913050195.1 uncultured Saprospirales bacterium | reverse complement strand
TATACCATTTAATTGCATCTGATATATCTTTTCTTGTGGCCAATCCTTCTTCAAAAAGTAAATTTAAATTATATTGAGCTCCGCTATGTCCTTTTGAGGCAGACTCTTTATACCATTTTAGTGATTTAGTAAAATTTTGTTCAACACCAACACCGAAACGATAGGCTAAACCTAAATTATATTGCGATTCGATACTGCCTTGTTCTGCTGATAAAGCATACCATTTAAAGGCTTCTTTTTTATCTATGGGAACACCAAGACCTGCATCATACATTCTACCTAGTTGATATTGAGCATCAACGTTGCCTTGTTCAGCTGATTTTCTAAACCAATATTCTGCAGATATAAAATTTTGTTCAACAGACTCACCATTTGCATACATTCTAGCCAAATTATACTGAGCATCAGAAAAGCCTCTGTTAGCTAGACCCTCAATCCTAGAAATAAAAGACTCTTTAGCTGATAAAGTTAATGAGAATATTATTAAAAATATAAATGAAAAAAATAATTTAAACATAATTAAAATTTAATGATCCTCTTCATCCGAGTGCTCTTTAGAATGACTTTTAGAATGAGGGACAGCATAAACTTTAGCCGGTTTACCAGTATCAAAAAATACCTTTCTTGAAAGTTGAGTATAATCAGACTCAAAACCCATTATTCCTATAAAAACGATAATTGAAAAAGTAGGAATAAATAAAGCTAAAACTAAAGCCATTCTCTCCCAGACCATGTGCATAAAAACTGCACAAATAAAATATGCTTTTAAAAACATAAATAGCAAAACAAGACTCCACCTAGTAAATCCCTGGAAACCAACATAATCAACTGCATAAGAAAATGCACTTAACACAAAAAGTAATAACCACACCCAAAGATATGTACTTATAGGGTGCTCTTGTCCTTCTTCAGCCATAATTTACCTCACCATAAATAAAAGAATGCAAAAATGAAAACCCAAACTAAATCAACAAAATGCCAATATAATCCCATTGTCTCAATAATTTCATAACGACCTTTTTGCCATGTGAAAAATCCTCTTCTACCGGTATCATAGTCTCCTCGTTGAACTTTTCTAGCAATTAGAAAAAGAAAAATAACACCAACAGAAACATGGAAGCCATGGAAACCAGTTACCATGAAAAATATAGATCCAAACTGTCTGGCACCAAAGGGATTATCCCATGGACGAATTCCTTCTTCTATTAATTTACTCCATTCAAAGGCTTGCATTCCAACAAAAGATAATCCTAGAACTGCTGTTAAATACAATAAAGCTGCAGCTTGTCTTCTTTTTTTTTGATAGCCGCTTCTAACTGCCATTGCCATCGTACCGCTACTAGTTATCAATATAAAGGTCATAATAGCAATTAAGAGTAAGGGAACGCTTACTCCATTCACAGTAAGTGCAAAAACTTCACTGGTATTGGGCCATGGTTCAACAGTAGACCATCTAGCTGTCATATAACTAATTAAAAAAATACTAAAGATAAATGTATCACTTAGAAGGAAAATCCACATCATGGCTTTTCCCCAAGGAACTCCCTTGAAAGCTCTTTGATCTGAAGACCAATCAGAAACAAAACCTTCAATACCGTCTTTTAAAGGAACTTTAGAAGTTGAAGTCATATTTTTAACTCCATAAATAAAAAGCTTAAGTTAACAAAAGCATAGCAAACAAAACTAGCCAAACTACAAGTAAAAAGTGCCAATAAATTGCACATAAATTTACACTAAGTGAAAAATCAGATAATTCATCTTCGAGTGAGAAACTCTTAAAAATAACAAACAACCAGCCAATCAAGCCTCCAAGTAAATGTAAAATATGAAGTGCGGTTAAAAGATAAAAGAATGCATAAGAGGGATTAGTTGACACAAAATAGCCAAAAGAAACTAATTCTCTCCAGACAAATAATTGACCTGTAATAAATCCTAAAGTAAGAGCCCCTGCTAAGAAAAGATACTCACGTGTTCTTTTATGGTAATTTTCTCTTGAACTAATAGTCGCTCTATGAAAAGCAAAACTACTCATAATAATAATTAAACTATTAAACCACAATAAGGGAGGCTCAGGTAATATACGCCAATCTCCATATGCCATTCTACCAATATAAGCAACTGAAAATAGTGTGAATAATACACCTATTACAGTCATTAAAACGTATAGACCAATTC
>CAJXBJ010000177.1 GCA_913050195.1 uncultured Saprospirales bacterium | reverse complement strand
AAAATACCCTTGTGCTGATGGGCTTGTGTCGGTAATGAACTCTGGGAACTGGGGAATAGATGGACCAGAGGCATATTATCTTGAACATGGCACTTACATTACTGATTTTGATCGAGTAATTATGCGTATTGTATGGGAGGCTCAAAAATATGGAGAAAACTTAGCAATAGATCCGAATTGCGATAGTTTGGTCTTTGGTGTACCAGTTCATGAGTTTTCAAACTCGACTATTAATATTTACCCAAATCCTGCAATAGATGTTATCAACATTGATGTCTCGGACAATCTAAAATACGAGGCAACTATTTATGACTTACTAGGAAGATTAAAAATCAGCACAACAAATCAGTCTGTAATTGATGTGCAAACTTTACCTAAAGGAATTTATCTAATTGTAATCAAAGACCTAGACTCTGGCCAAAAAGTAATTGAAAAAATAATAAAGAGATAATAAATGAAAGCCCATAACAACGCATATGACGGTCATGCCCAGCAAAAGCTGGGCACGCCGCATATACAAGACCGTTGTGAAGTATATAGCCTTTTATAAAAGTTTTAATAACATGAGATTATCCTTAGCGTTTGCCTTAATATTAATTTATAGTTCCTTAGAATCTCAAAACAACAACTGCTCCCATCAAGAATATAAAATATTTGACACTGTTTATGTTTGGAAACATAATGGAATAGACCTACTCAGTAACCCTGATCAAAAAGCAAAAATAATTTCTAAAGTAGCATATAGTGAAAGGGTTATAATCTTAAATCCTCTAAATGTCCAGAATCCTAATTATGTGTGTTATACTGATACAATTCTAAAAAATCCATTGATTATGGCTTCTAGCCCTTATATTAAAGTAATTCACAATAAAGATACTGGTTACGTAATGGAAAACTTTTTAGACATTAAAAGGCCATTTAGTATTTATAGCGAGCAAGTAATTAGTTTTTGTGATGGAAAAAATTGGTTAATTAGAAGCGACTTCACAAAAGAGCATAATACCATTTACAAAGAAAGATGGAGAAAGACCGGTCACGCTGGTGAGGATGTGTTTTCTAAAGAAATTTTCAACAATGGCACATCGGTAATTGATGAACATACACATGGAATGAGTAAAACAAAAACCATAATACCCTCTTTAAGCAGAATTAATTATAACCTGATAGCATCAAAATGCATTTCAGACTATCAAGCTAAACCAGAAATAGAGTTTTCTTATGAACTAATTGAAGGAATATACCATCTTAGTTGGAAAGGAATTTATGACGGAAGTATGGGAAGTATGCACGGGGCTAAATATTATCACAATGAATATGGAATGATTATAGAATATTGGAATGACTCACATTAAGGTGTAAACAGTAACGCCTCTACACCCTATTCAAACCATCTACCACATTTTAGCTATTTTGGTACTCAACACTCTTGCAATAATTTCAAAAAGATCAAAAAAATGCCTGATATAATTAAAGGAATGTACCATGTAGAATATTTAGCAATATTCTATTCTATCATAATTGGCGTAATCGCTACAGAGTTTTTTAGTGGCTGGAGTATGACAATACGTTGTAGAGCTATTTCCAAACCTTATCCGCTTCATTTAGCATGGTCCATTTTTGGTTTTATAACATTATTGCAAAACTGGTTTGGCCTATGGCCACGTATTGAATTCATAAACAAGAACTTCCTGTACTTCTTTTGGGGTTCCATACCTATGATTATATTTTATTTCATTGCTGTAGTTACTTTCCCAACAAAAGATCAAATTATTGAGAAAGGATATAAAATATATCATGGCAGTAATATGAAAGTATTATATGTGCTTTTTGCTCTATATTTTTTTTCTGCAATCATTGGTTCAATTATATATGAAGATATTGGAAATGTAACAAATCAAAACCTATTGCGTTTTTTAGGTATTATAATATGTATTGGGGGTATTTTTATTGGAAATAAAAAATGGTATCAACTGACCACACTGGTTTTCTTTTACTCTGGAATAGCTCTTTTCCTTCTTGCGTTGCAAAATCAAGTATAGTAAATGAACATTGCACATATATCAGACGCAAAAAGATCTTATTTTTACTGCTATATATAGACTAAACCGAATTAACAAGAATTAGACACAGATTGAACATTAATTAGGGTATTTTGAATTTTAAACGGTATACTATAAAAACATAAATCATGAAATCTAACAGGCTTCTTTCCCTTATAATATTTATTACTACTATTAATGTGAGCTTTGCTCAAGGATACATTAGCGAAAC
>CAJXBJ010000176.1 GCA_913050195.1 uncultured Saprospirales bacterium | reverse complement strand
TATTTTGTTCCTTCCCAAGGACTTTCATAATCAAAATTTCTATAATTTTGTTCTAGTTTTACAGGTTCATTGATAACTTTTTTTTTCTCCTCACTATATCTGACTTCCGAATTACCAGTTAAAGGGAAGTCTTTTCTTAATGGGTGACCTTCAAAACCATAGTCGGTTAATATTCTTCTTAAATCAGGATGATCTTTAAAATTTACCCCATACATATCAAAAACTTCTCTTTCCATCCAATTAGCTGATGGAAATACGGATGTAAGAGATGAGATTAGTTCATTTTCATTAATGAAATAACTCAAAATAATTCTTTGATTGAACTCATGACTTAGAAATAAATATACTATTTTAAATCTTTGTGTTTCCTCAGGATAATCTACAACTGTAATATCAATAAGTTGTCTAAATTTAGTATCTTTGTTTGTTTTTAAAAATAAAACAACGTCAATTAGATCCTCTTTATCAATTTCAATATAAATTTGATTATGTTTAATTGAAGTCTTATTAATTTTTGTCGTAAGTTCTGAATTTATCTTTTTCTCTAAATCAATTAAATTATTCATTTTACCTGCTGAAAGATCCTTTATTTCTAATTTTTTTTTGCAATTGCATTATCCCATATAACAACGCCTCAGCTGAAGGTGGACAACCTGGCACATAAACATCAACGGGCACTATACGATCACAACCCCTTACAACAGAATATGAATAATGATAATAACCTCCACCATTAGCACAACTTCCCATTGATATAACATATCTTGGTTCAGGCATTTGGTCATAAACTTTTCTCAATGCTGGTGCCATTTTATTTGTTAAAGTGCCTGCAACAATCATAACATCAGATTGTCTAGGTGACCCTCTCGGAGCAGCACCAAACCTCTCAAGATCATATCTTGGCATAGCTGTTTGCATCATTTCGACAGCACAGCAAGCAAGACCAAAAGTCATCCAATGTAAAGATCCAGATCTAGACCAATTTACTAGATTTTCTAATGATGTTGTTATAAATCCATTCTTGCCAAAATCTTCTGCAAGTTGTTTAAATTCATTAGGTATTTGATCTAATTTATTGTTCATTTAAAAATTTTATTCCCAGTCTAATGCACCTTTTTTCCATTCATAAATAAATCCAATTGTAAGTATGAATAAAAAAATCATCATTGACGTAAAACCTAAGATACCAATATTTCCTAAAGAGATTGCCCAAGGAAATAAAAATGCAATTTCAAGGTCAAAAATGATAAATAAAATTGCAACTAAATAAAATCTTACATCAAATTCCATTCTTGAATCTTGAAATGGTTCAAAGCCACACTCATAAGCAGAAAGTTTTTCTGGATCAGGATTTTTGGGTGATAAAATAAAGTTAATTACTATAAATGCACAGCTTAAACCTAATGCAATGATTAAAAATAAAGGCAAGCAATGTGCTATCTTTTTCATTGATATCCTTATTTTTCTATAGAACTGTTATTTCTATTAGGTCTTCTGATTCTGGTCTGTTCAGTAGAGACTTTGCGATCTAGATTGGCAGCATTTTCCATCCCCCCATAACGAAGACGGTTCATCAATTTCCTGATCGGAGCAAACTTGCTCTTACTGTTAGATACACGAAATGTCTTCGGCTTCTGAATCGTTACGTTCTCCAGCTCCTGTGCAATGTGAAGCTTCTCCCGAAACTCCTTCTGCTCACGAACCTTCTGAACCAACTCCGGATCAAACTCTACCTGCTCTTCTGTTGAACTAACAACAGGCGTTAAACCTTTATCTAGTTCATCATCTGCTGCAAGCTGAGCGTACAGCCCTGAAACAGAAACAATAACAAATGACAGTAATACTTTCTTCATTGGCAAATTTGTAGCCATCCAAGCGCATTCGAATGTCAAGGATTGACAAAGTACCGCTGAGGTAGTTACTCAGCAATATGAGTGCACTAATGATGCTTAGTAAACCACTTAGAACCGTTAACACCTGTGATACCGTTCTGAGCGTTGTATTCTTCATTTTTTTTGCTTCTTGTACTTTCTCTTTTCCCACTAGCTTTTCGGCAAGTTTTTCGCCCACAGCTTCTACTCCATCTTGCACGGATTCCATTACTTTCTCTTTATCAATAGTCCCCTCTTCGAGATCGACAGCAGATGGATCGACACTAACATCGATCTTGTCATCTTTACCATCTCCGCTGATGTCTCCTTTCCAGCCATCAAAGATTTCAAACTCATCTGCATCAAATCCTGCTGCTGTCAACCATACTCCGCATTCATCACAGCTGTGGGTATTGTCAA
>CAJXBJ010000175.1 GCA_913050195.1 uncultured Saprospirales bacterium | reverse complement strand
TCAAATGCTAAAAACTTCAGATTTTGATACAAATGATGGAATTGGAGATTTAGCAACATTTGGTTTACCAAACATTGCTTTAGAATTGACTGAAGATAAAGGCAGTGCTAATTATCAAGCTTTTAAGAAAAGAATCGATGATGAATACTCAAATTCAACAATTGGGAAAAACGACCCGATTTTATTAATTGAAAGAGCTAAACGAGAAAAGGAAAAAGCAGACAAGGCAGCTGCTGAAGCTGCAGCGGCTACTGAAGCAGCAATACAAAGAAGTATTAATAGGGAGTTAGAATATGAAAATGACTGGTGGTCAATTAATAAAAAACTCCCTGAGGTAAAATTTATAGCTTATGATGACCCACCAGTAGCCTTAGCACCTATAAAACCAGAATATCCAATTGTTGCTCAAGAAGCAGGTATAGAAGGTGTTGTTGTTGTCCAAGCATTTATTGATGAGAATGGTCGTGTAAAAGAAATGCTAATAGTCAAGGGTGTTCCCAATACAGGTTTAAATGAAGCAGCAATGGAAGCAATAAGGAAAACTAGATTCAGACCAGCAAAGCAAAGGGAAAGAGCTGTAGGTGTCTGGATTTCAATACCAGTCAATTTCAGACTAAAATAATATAATACTTATTGTAACCTATAATTAAAGCTCATCCCTTTATATTTGATAAGTTGTAGTCAAGATTCATCTTTCTAATATATTCAACTGATATTTCTTTAGGGCATTCTGCCTGGCATGCCCCTGTATTTGTGCAATGACCAAATCCCTCTTCATCCATCTGTGCGACCATGTTTTTCACTCTTTCATTTTTTTCTGGCTGACCTTGAGGTAGAAGCGATAACTGAGATATTTTTGCAGAAACAAACAAGCTGGCTGATGCATTTTTGCATGATGCAACACAAGCACCACAACCAATACATGCAGCAGCATCAAATGCTTCTTCAGCAACGCTTTTGGGAATTGGAATAGCATTCCCATCTGGTGCACTACCAGTATTTACAGAAACGTATCCGCCTGATTGAATAATTCTATCAAAAGAAGACCTATCAACAACTAAATCTTTTATAACAGGAAATGCTTTTGCCCTCCACGGCTCAATAGTAATGGTGTCACCATTTTTAAAGTGTCGCATATGTAGCTGGCATGTAGTCGTCCCCTTCATTGGTCCATGTGGACGACCATTAATAACCATTGAACACATTCCACAAATTCCTTCTCTGCAATCGTGATCAAAGGCTACTGGTTCTTTATCTTCTGCAACGAGCTTTTCATTTAAAACATCTAGCATTTCAAGGAAAGACATGTGAGTATTTAAATTATCTACTTCATACGATTCAAATTTTCCAGACACATCTGAAGATTTTTGCCGCCAGATATTTAATGTAAGTTTTAAATCTGTCATTATTTATAACTCCTTTGGGTAGGTGTTACCGTCTCAAAGTTTAAATCCTCTTTGTGTAAAATTGGTGGTTTATCAATGCCTTTAAATTCCCATGTGGATGCAAACGTATAGTTTTCATCATCTCTAAGCGCTTCACCTTCTTGAGTTTGATATTCCTCTCTAAAATGCCCGCCACATGACTCTTCTCGTTCTAAAGCATCTCTCATCATAAGCTCACCTAATTCAAAAAAGTCAGCCACTCTTCCAGCCTTATCTAACTCAGGATTATAAGTTTTATCATCGCCTGTTACTTTTACATCTTTCCAAAACTCTTCTCTTAATGATTGTATGTTTAGTATGGCCTCATTTAAACTTTTTTTGTTTCTAGACATACCACAATAGTCCCACACAATTTTCCCCAGATCTCTATGAAAACTTTCTACAGATCGACTACCATTATTTTGTAGTAAAGCTTTATTTCTTTCCGAAGCTTTCTTTTCTGCAATGTCAAAGGCTTCATGCTCTGTGCTAATTGGCTCAGTTCTTATGTCATCAGATAAGTATTTCCCGATTGTGTAAGGCAATATAAAGTATCCATCTGCTAGCCCCTGCATTAAAGCTGATGCTCCTAATCTGTTTGCACCATGGTCTGAGAAGTTACACTCTCCTATTGCATACAAGCCCGGAACAGTTGTCATTAAGTCGTAGTCAACCCAAAGCCCACCCATAGTATAGTGAACTGCGGGAAAGATCCGCATTGGCGTTCTGTATGGATTATCTCCAGTTATCTTTTCGTACATCGCAAAGAGGTTTCCATATCTTGCAGAAACCGTATCTTTTCCCAATCTATTTATAGCATCTTCAAAATCTAGATAAACAGCCAAACCCGTATCTCCAACACCATAGCCCT
>CAJXBJ010000174.1 GCA_913050195.1 uncultured Saprospirales bacterium | reverse complement strand
ATGTCTCAGTTCCAATTGCAATAGCACATAAGTTGGCTGAAACAGCAACTGCTGATCCTGAACTAGACCCACATGGATTACGATCTAGAACATAAGGATTTTTTGTTTGTCCTCCTAAACCGCTCCAGCCACTGCTAGAGTATGAGGCCCTATAGTTTGCCCACTCACTTAAATTACTTTTCCCAATTATAACAGCCCCTGCTTCTCTTAATTTCTTGGCCACCCAACTATCTTTTATAGGAAAAGCGTTTTTGAGTATTCTGCTACCAGCAGTTGTAGGCATTTTATCATGTGTGTCTATGTTGTCTTTAAGCAGTACGGGGATACCAAAAAGTGGACTTTTAACTATTTTTTTATTTTGAAGAATCTTATCTAACGAATCTGCAATTGTTAATGCATCAGGATTAATAGTTAAGACTGAATTAAGATTAGGACCTGATTGATCTATTGAATTTATTCTGTCAATATAAGCTGATACTATATCGTTAACTGTATAACTATTATTTTGATATCCGCTTTGGATTTCTTTTATTGAAATCTCTTCTAAAAAAGATGTTTCATCCGAAATATAACTTTTATTTGTAGTGCACGAATGATTAGAAATGATAAAGAAGCTTATAAAAGTACAATTAAGTATTAATTTATATGTATTCATAATTTTTACTTTGCTTAGTTATATATAAGTTAATATAATATTAAAAATATGAGCTATTTTGATTTAAATAAGAAGAGTATTCATTGAATAAAATATTATTTATTATTATAATTTTTTTAAGCTGTTCAGGAAATAAAAAGGAATTTTCTCTTACAAGTGACAATTATAATATGTGGAAAGACTTTATTAAACCAACTGATAAAGAGCTTGCATGGGCTCAAATCCCTTGGAGAACCACTTTCTATGATGGACTTATCGATGCAGATAAATTTAATAAACCACTTCTTTTATGGGTTATGAACGGGCATCCATTAGGGTGCACATGAAATAACGGAGCAGCGGGCCGGAGGTCTGTTTGGTCAGATTCAAGAGTAATTGATTTCGCAAAAAATTTTGTGGCTTCAACAGATGAAGTTTGGCGTTTACAAGGCGCCAGTGATGAAGATGCTTTGATGTTTCAGTCTATCGCAAACAAGGGGCACTATCGAAAAAAAGGTGGTTCTAGGCAAGGCATATATGTTCTCAGTCCCAGCGGTCGACTATTAAGTTCAGTTAATTCACTTAATCCGGATGTTGTTCTTGAGATTATTAAAGAGGGTTTAAAAAAATGGGATACGCTTCCTGCAACCCAAAAATCGCTTCCCGAAAATTTTAATAAGAAAATTAAGCATCGTTGGGAAGATAGCTACCCCATTGATGGTTTGATATTACAAGGAGCAAAGTCTGATTTGTTATCAGACCCGCCAAGTTTTGATAATAGAGGTGATAGATGGAATATGGATCACATATGGTTTAATAAAGAGGAAGCTTTACTTTGGCTTCCAAAAGACCAAGTTGTTGGCAGTATTCAGGAGTGCCCAGAATTAATAAAAGAAAGGTTATTTAGGTTTCATTTCGTAGATAATGTTAGAGGGCAAACTTTACCTTTTGCCCCTGAGGAAATTAAACTCTCAAAATTAAGTTTAGAGGTGACAAGCTCTACAGAATCCATGCTATCTTTTAGTATTAGTGGAAGTGCCAATGCTGTAGCAAAAGGAGATTGGTTGCTTGGTGAGAATGATTGGACCCCTAACCATACGTTAGATCATGGAATAAAAACTCAAGTTTTAGGAAATGCAACATTTGATAAAACGATTAATCAATTCATAGAGTTTGAATTGGTCATTTTAGGGAAGTGGTTTGGTAAAACTCAAAATAATGGCAGGAAATTAGGGCCTGATCAAGGGAATATTGGTATTTTTTATACAATTTCAAATAATTTAGAAACTAGTATCATAGCCCCTGCGTTTGTCGATATGTATAATGCTGATTGGATAAAAAAGCCTTCATAAGTTGAAGGAACCTTTTCCCAATCTTACTGTTTAAATTTTTTAATCAAAGTAATTTATATTATTAAAGATTAAAATTGAGCTCAGTAAAATACTGGGACTTTTATTTTTCAAATTTATTCAATTGCTAAATGAAAAAATACTTTATCACATTTCAGTTCATTATATGCTTTTTTTCTATTTGTAATGCTCAAATTTATGATCTTCCGGAATGCATTGAGATTGCATTAGAGAGAAAAAGAACTTTGGTTTCAGCTGATCTTGATGTGCAGTCTGCAACCAAACAGGTAATTGGTTCTTATAGCGGTGTGCTGCCTT
>CAJXBJ010000173.1 GCA_913050195.1 uncultured Saprospirales bacterium | reverse complement strand
TTTCTTGAAGATGGAGAATATGAACATATTGATGGTTTTTTGGATTTATATAAAGATACCGAAAAGAATAAATACTTCATGGTTCTATCTAAGGATGATCTAAATAAAGAGTTTTTATACTTTGCTTATGTTTTAAATGCACCTCCCGGTTCTGGAGTTATGACTGGAGAAATGATTGGAGATTCACAAATTGGCAATGGCGTAATTCTTGAATTTAGAGAATTTAAAAACAAAATCGGCTTATACAAGAAAAATACCTACTTCAGCAATGATACCGATAATAATATAGCAAAAAGGGACATGACAATGATTTTTGAAGCATTTGTTTCTACATTTGATCCTGTTGTTGATGAAGAAGAAAGGTACCTTATAAATGCTGATAAAATTTTCCTCTCTGAAATGTTAACAAGTATTTCTCCAAATATTCCACCTGAATATAGGGAATATTACAGTGTAAACCTTGGGAAAATGGTTCCATCAAAAACCTTTATTGAGAACATAAATAATTACGACAAAAACACTAACGTTAAAGTTAATTTTGGATATTACAATCCGAAACCAAACCAAAGAAATCAGGTTTTCGCAGTGGCTGATCCAAGATATACATCTGTTTCTTTTAGCCATTTGTTTGTAGAAATGCCCGACGATAATTTTAAACCCAGGCTTTCAGATCAAAGAGTTGGATTTTATTCAGCAAAAATTACTGATCTTTCAACCTATGATCGATATCCATCTAGAGATGTAATTAATAGGTGGAGACTAGAAAAGAAGTATCCAGATCAAGAAATTTCTGAACCAGTAAAACCAATTACTTTCTGGGTAGAGAATTCTACTCCTGATGAAATTAAACCATTCGTGGTTGCAGGTATCGAAGGATGGAATGTTGCTTTTGAGAAAGCAGGTTTTAAAAATGCAATTGTTGCAAAAATTCAACCAGATGATGCTGATTGGGATGCCGGCGATGTTGAATATAATGTTGTGAGATGGTCACACTCCCCTTCAAGGAGTGGATTGGCTGGATATGGTCCTAGTATTGCTAACCCCAGGACAGGGGAAATAATAGCTTCAGACATAAGGCTTGAATTTGGTGCGATAAAATCGGGATATCTATACAGAGAATTATGGGGTTATGATGAAGAAAATGATCCTCTTGAGCAATGGATTGTAAATCTGACTATGCATGAAGTTGGACATACTTTAGCATTAATTCATAATTTCATAGCCAGTTATCAATATGGCCCAGATGAAATTCATGATGACTCAATTACTGGAGGATCAACAACCTCATCAGTTATGGATTATGATCCTATCAATATTGCCCCTCCTGGGATTGAACAAGGAAAATTTTTCTCTGTTGCACCAGGTGATTATGATATCTGGGCAATTGAATTTGGATATAAACCAGAACTTGAGGGTGAGGAAAGAGAGGCACATCTTGCTAAGTCCATTCAACAAGAGTATCTATGGCATTGGGAAGATATTGATCCTAGGTTTGGGACATGGGATTTATCCAATGATCCTATAGCCTATGCTAAGGGTAGGTTTGAAGTTATAGATAATAAAATTTCAGAATTAGATCAGATCTTTAATAAAGAAGGTGAAACAAAAAATGATTTCACTAATGCCTTTTACAGACTTACCGGACAAAAACAAAGATTCATGGCAGCTGTTACTAGATTAATTGGCGGTGTCTATGTAACAAGAATTGTGAATGGTCAAGATGGTGTTAATGCATACGAACCAGTTGAGTACAACAAACAAAAAGAAGCAATGGCATTTCTAATTGATAATTTTCTAGACAATGATGCCTGGTCTTTTGATCCAGAAATTGTCAAAAATTTACAAAGAGAAAAAAGAGTTACTGAATTTGCAGATTCAAAAGATCCGCAACTACACGATCTTGTCTTAAATGCTCAAGGCTCAGCTTTAGCTGTAATTCTTTCACCAACTGTTATGACAAGATTAGTAAATTCATCTGAGTATGGAAATCAGTATTTGCCTGACGAAGTTCTTACTGATCTATTTAATGGAATATTTGTTTCCAGAGAAGTTCCTACGACTTATAAAATGAATCTTCAATCAAAATATGTAGATAGTCTGATAGGAGCTCTCGATAATGAAAATTATGACGAAATATCAAGAGCAGCTATTTACAGCTCATTAGTAAAAATGGAAAACTTTACAAAACTAGCTTACGGCGATAAGAAAATTAAAAGTCATTATTCATTTCTAAATTGGAAGCTTTCTAAAGCTCTCGAAGATTAGAAGGATTCAGCTCTAAGCAAAGCTCTCTTTAGATCAGTGCCTCCTG
>CAJXBJ010000172.1 GCA_913050195.1 uncultured Saprospirales bacterium | reverse complement strand
TCTAATTTGTAATAGACACCACCAGCCCTATTAATAGTGTTTTCAACGCAAAGTAAACGACTAATAGGGTAGTGTATGTCATCTGGATTTATATTAGAATTAACTTGTGCTGGACTTATGCGCCCTTTATCTCCTTCTATAATTCGAACAGAAGCCTGGGCATTTACAGCAATTCCACCCCCTTCAAAGTTGTATACATGCGCATTGCGGTCACACAATACCTCATCCCCAGCTTTACAGTGTGTGCGAATGGCAATTTGATTCGTCATTGTACCCGACGGACAGAATATTGCAGCATCCTTATTGAACATATGAGCAGCTTCTTGCTCCAAAGTATTTATGCTTATGTCATCTTCAAATACATCGTCTCCAACTTGAGCTTGCATCATTGCCTCAAGCATTTCTTTACTTGGTTTTGTTACGGTATCAGATCTAAAATCTATGATCATAATATTAAAAAGCTAATAGTTGATTAATAAAAATTAAAATTACCTTAGGCTGTAAAACAATAGTGTAAAGTATACCATAAATCGCACCATATAAATGTGCTTCATGATTGATATTGTCTCCTGACTCTTTGCTCATTTTATTTGAGTACCAAATATAGAGCACGCCAAAAATGATAGCTGGGATTGGTATAATTCCGAATATTAAAAGCATGTTCCAAGGCTGGAATAGAATAAAAGAAAACAGTACAGCAGAGGTAGCTCCAGATGCACCAAGACTATTGTAGTATATGTTGTTCTTATGTTTATTGTAAGATGAAATATCAGCAGCAATCATTCCGCTTACATACATTAATCCAAAAGCAATTTTTCCTGTTAATGAACCTTCAAATAATTGCATGAAGTAAGATTCAACAGCAAAGCCAAAATAAAACAGAACAATCATATTAAATATCAAATGCATCCAATTTGCATGAATGAATCCAGAGCTTATAAAGCGGTAATATTCCTTGTTCTTTCGTATTAAGAAGGCATTAAACATAAGATTGCTAAGCAATTGGCGGTTATTGAATGCTGAAATAGAGAATAGGCATGTAATCCCTAGTAACCATGTGGATATGTAATCAATGCTTAACATGCGCTACAAAAATAAAAGAGATCAATGAATATTTTAATGATGATAGGCTTGATTATTTAAAATACTAAGTGCTCTATAGATTTGTTCGACAAGAATTAGTCTAGCCCATTGGTGAGTAAAGGTCATTTTTGATAATGCAATTTTTGGAAGATTGAGGGCATAGATATCTTCATGAAAGCCATAAGCCCCCCCGATTATAAAGCTAATATGGTTATGTTGGTCAAGCCAAGTTTGGCATTGCTTTGCAAAAGCAACAGAGTTTCGTTCATGGCCTTTTTCATCCAAAATAATAGGAAAGGGGTGTTTGCTGATTTCTTCAATTAGTGTCTCAGCCTCTTTTTTTCTATAAATATCTTTGTTTTCATTCTTGTGGACTTTAGCTTCTTTCAGGTTGATAACTTCAAACTGCACATAACGTTTGATTCGTTTTGTATAGTCCAAAATGAAAGCTTCCAGAGCCTTGTCTTGTGTTTTACCGACTTGTATCAAGCTTATTTTCATTGTAAAGCCAAATTAATCTTTAAATTTAAGGATGATTTTGCAAATACATTCATTATTTGGATTTGGTGCTTTTATTCTGGCCTTAGCTTCCTATAGAATCATTAGAGATGTGATTCAAAAAAAGGGGATAGATATGGGCGTGTTTAAGTTGATTTTGCTTGGGGAGTTCTTGTTGCTGTTAGCAGTGGTCAGTGGAGAGATCTTATTTTCTAGCCAGGGAATCAGTCATCTTTCGGGTTCAGATTTCTCATTTCATGAGTTATGTGGAATGATTATACTCATTGAATACGCTATTTTTATCATATGGATACTTCTGCGAAGACAAGTCATGCAATCTAGAGAACAGCAATTTCTAGCTCTTTTTAATGGCTTTGCTCTATGCTTAATTACAGCTTATTTGATTAAGCTTTTTGCTTAATCTAATAGCAGAATTAAAACTGTTTAAAAATGGGTTGGTTTTGGCCTTTTTATTTACTTTTGTAGGGCAATTGGCCTCGTGGCGCAACTGAATAGCGCACCTGATTACGGCTCAGGAGGTTACAGGTTTGAATCCTGTCGAGGTCACACAAGAAAAGCCATAATTCATTGTCATATAATGGGTTGTGGCTTTTCTATTTTCCTTAAGTCTAGATATCTGTTAATTTACCATTGCTATCAATTTCTTATATTTATAATATGAAGCAAATAGTTACCCTGATAGCAGTATTTCTTTTTAGTATTATTCATGGTCAGAAGACTTATGTGCCAGAT
>CAJXBJ010000171.1 GCA_913050195.1 uncultured Saprospirales bacterium | reverse complement strand
AACACGTCTGGTTTTGGTCCAGAAGAGTCTAGGTTCGAGCCCTAGTCGGGCAACATTCTTTCTTGGAAAACACCGGAAAAAAAATGAGGCATGCCAAGCGTAAAATTATTTGCGGGAGAAAAATCCACCTATTTAGCTGAAGAAATTGCTGAATATTACGGAAGACGCCTAGGCAAAATGACCACTAAGCGCTTTAGCGATGGAGAATTTCAGCCTGAAATGAAAGAGTCGGTCAGAGGCAAGACTGTTTTTTTAATACAATCTACTTTTACCCCAACAGATAACTTTTTTGAACTTTTATTAATGATTGATGCATGTAAGCGCGCTTCCGCGGATTATATTGTAGCAGTTATTCCTTATTTTGGTTTTGCACGACAAGACAGAAAAGATAAGCCTAGAGTTGCTATTGGAGCTAAACTTATAGCTAACATGCTTACAACAGCTGGAGCAAATCGAATAATGACCATGGATTTGCATGCAGCTCAGATTCAAGGCTTTTTTGATATTCCATTTGACCACTTAGACTCGTCATATATTTTTGTACCATATATTAAAAGACTCAAATTAAAAGATCTAATCATCGCTGCTCCAGATGTAGGTAGTACGCATAGAGCTCGTGTTTATGCAATGCATTTAGGTACAGATTTTGTCATTTGTGACAAGTATCGAAAAAAAGCTAATGAAGTAGCGGAAATGACGGTTATTGGGGATGTAAAAGGCAAACATGTGGTTATGATAGATGACCTTATTGATACGGGAAACACATTAGCAAAAGCCGCGAAAATGCTTAAAGAAAATGGCGCTAAGTCTGTTAGGGCCTTTTGCACACACCCAGTACTATCTGGCGATGCTTATAAAAACATAGAAAATTCGGTTTTGGAAGAACTTGTAGTATGCAATACCATACCCACAAAAGACAGTTGTTCAAAAATTAGATCCATTTCAGTAGCACAGTTATTTGCTAAGGCTATCAGAAATGCACATGAACACGAATCCATCTCCTCTTTATTTATACAAACTACAAAATAGATTGATTGATATGAAAACCATTGAAATAAACGGAACAGCGCGTGAAGACTTAGGAACAAAGAGTGCCAAAGCAAATAAAAATCAAGGGCTCATTCCTTGCGTATTGTATGGTGGAAAAGAAAATTTACACTTTACTTTAAGTAAACAAGCTGTAAAACCTTTGGTTTACACGGCAACATTACATAAAGCTCAAATCACCATTGGTGATAAATCTTATGAAGCGATTGTAAAAGATTTTCAATTTCATCCATTAACTGACGAATTAACACATCTAGACTTTCAAGAATTGGTACCAGGAAAGCAAGTACTTATAGATATACCAATTAAAATTAAGGGCACTGCAAAAGGTGTTAAAATGGGAGGTAAGTTAATGGAAAAAATGCGCTATGTCAGAGTAAAATGTACTCCTGAGCATTTGGTTGGCAACATTGAAATCAATGTTAAAAAATTGGCTATTGGTCAGTCAGTCAGAGTAAGAGACATTGACTTAGAAGGGATACAAGTAATGGATCCTGAATCCAACCCAATTGTAACAGTTATTGTCACAAGAGCAGCCAAAGCAGCTGCTTCTGTAGAAGAAGGCTAAGAATTTCAAAATGAAATATCTTATTGTAGGTCTTGGCAATATTGGCGACGAATACCAGAACACAAGACACAATATTGGCTTTAATTTAATTGATAAAATAGCCTCAAAAACAAATGCCGGTTTCACTTTGAGCCGGCATGCTTTTATGTGCCAAACAAAGCATAGGGGTAGACAGCTCATATTAATTAAACCCACGACTTACATGAACCTAAGCGGAAAAGCTGTAAAATACTGGATGGATAAAGAAAACATTACCCTCGAGAATACCCTTATTGTGACTGATGACATAGCCCTTCCATTTGGAACAATTCGCATGCGAGCTAAAGGAAGTGATGGGGGACATAATGGGCTAAAAAACATTCAGCAAATTATAGCAAGCTCAAAATATCCAAGACTTCGATTTGGGGTTGGTCAAAACTTCAATAAAGGACAGCAGGTAAAGCATGTTTTAGGTCACTGGACTTATGAAGAAGCTTCAATGCTAGAGAGTTTAATTGAGCGAGGCGCAGAAAGTATACTTTCCTTTTGCAGTATAGGAATACAACAAACCATGAATATTTACAATACAAAAACATGAAAATAATTTGCATAGGACGTAATTATGTAGCCCATGCTAAGGAATTAAACAACCCAATACCTAAACAGCCTGTTGTCTTTTTCAAACCAGATACCGCTTTATTAAAGCACGCTAAGCCTTTTTACTATCCAGATTTTTCGAACAATATTCATTATGAAGCTGAAATTGTTTTAAAAATCTGCAAAAACGGAAAACATATACA
>CAJXBJ010000170.1 GCA_913050195.1 uncultured Saprospirales bacterium | reverse complement strand
GGGTATATTTAATTTCTGATGGATCTAGCAAACCTTACAAATGTAAGATTAGAGCACCAGGATTTTCACATCTTCAATCGATGGATTATTTAATAAAAGGTCATATGTTGGCAGATGTACCAGCTGTACTTGGATCTTTAGATATAGTTTTTGGTGAGGTTGATAGATGAGTTTAAAAAGACCTTCAAAAGAACAACCTGAAAGCTTCGAATTTAATTCTTCATCATTAGATGCTGCAAATAAGATTATTGCCAAATATCCAAAGGGCAAACAACAAAGTGCTGTAATGGCTTTACTTTACATAGCACAAAGACAAAATAATAATTGGATACCTCTTGCTGCCATGAAATATATAGCAAAAATTTTAGATATGCCTTACATAAAAGTTTATGAGGTTGCAACATTTTACAGTATGTATAATTTATCACCAGTCGGTAAGTATTTTGTTCAAGTATGCACAACAACTCCTTGTATGATAAGGGGAGCAAATAAATTAGTAGAGGCATGTAAAGAAAAGATATCTGAAAATGAGTCTGAGCTTTCACCAGATAAAAGCTGTTCTTGGATGGAAGTTGAGTGTTTAGGTGCTTGTGTTAATGCACCAATGATGCAAATTAACGATGAGTATTATGAAGATTTAAATAAAGAAAAAACACTAGAGATTTTAGATACGATTTTAAAAGGTGACACACCAAAGGCTGGATCATACAGAGGAAGAGTGAACAATGAGCCAGAAAATAATAGAAAAACACTAATGGAATTTAAAAATGCTTAAGGATAAAGATAGAATTTTTCAAAACTTATATAACGATTTGGGTTCTGATATAATTTCAGCTCAAAAAAGAGGTGACTGGGTTAATACTAAAGAAATTATAAGTAAAGGAAGAGATTGGATTATTAATGAAGTTAAAGATTCTCAACTCAGAGGAAGAGGTGGTGCAGGATTTCCAACAGGTTTAAAGTGGTCCTTTGCACCCAAGGAAGTTGGATCACGGCCACATTATTTAGTGATTAATGCTGATGAGTCAGAACCAGGAACTTGTAAGGATAGAGATATTTTAAGATTTGAACCTCATAAATTAATCGAAGGTTGTTTGATTGCATCCTATGCAGTTCAAGCACATGTTTGCTATATTTATATTAGAGGTGAATATTTCGTTGATGGACAAAAACTTCAAGCTGCTATTGATGATGCTTATGAAAAGAAATTGATTGGAAAAAATGCTTCTGGAACTGGATGGGATCTTGACATCTATATACATTATGGTGCAGGAGCTTATATTTGTGGTGAAGAGACCGCACTATTAGAAAGCATTGAAGGAAATAAAGGTCAGCCAAGATTGAAGCCACCTTTCCCTGCATTAGTAGGACTTTATGGTTGCCCTACAATAATTAACAATGTTGAAACTATAGCTGTAGTTCCTACTATACTTAGAAGAGGTGGAAAATGGTTTGCATCGTTAGGAAGAGAAAAAAATACAGGTACAAAAATTTTCTGTATTTCTGGAAATGTTAATTCCCCATGTAATGTTGAAGAAGAAATGAATATTCCTCTAAAAGAATTAATCGAAGTACATGCCGGAGGTGTAGTCGGTGGGTGGGATAATTTACAGGCAGTAATACCAGGCGGATCATCAATGCCACTTATACCAAAAGAAAAATGTGAAACTTTAACGATGGATTTTGACTCATTAGTAGCTGAGAAAAGTGGATTAGGAACCGCAGGTGTGGTCGTTATCAATAAAGATCAAGATATTATTAAATGTATGGCCAGAATAGCAAGGTTTTATAAACATGAGAGCTGTGGCCAGTGTACACCATGTAGAGAAGGATCTGGCTGGATGTGGAGAATGCTAGAAAGAATGGCAAAGGGAGAAGCGTCAAAGGATGAAATAGAAATGTTAGGAGATGTTACAAAACAAATAGAAGGTCATACAATTTGTGCATTTGGAGAAGGATCGTCATGGCCAGTTCAAGGATTACTAAGACACTTTAAAGATGAAATTAAAAAAAGAAATAAATTTGACCCTATTGTTAAAGAAAACAAAAATATTCCTTATTTGGTTGATCAACATTTATTAGATAAAAATGCTTAAATTAAAAGTAAACGATATTGAAGTTGAAGTTGAAGAAGGTTTAACTGTTCTTCAAGCTTGTGAAAAAGCTGGTGCTGAAATTCCAAGATTTTGTTATCATGAAAAATTATCAATAGCTGGTAATTGTAGAATGTGTTTAGTTGAAATGGAAAAATCTCCTAAACCCATTGCTTCATGTGCTATGCCTGCTGCTGAAGGTATGAATATTAAAACAAACACTGCTTTTGTTGAAAAAGCTCGTAAAGGGGTTATGGAATTTTTATTAGCTAACCATCCTTTAGATTGTCCAGTATGCGATCAAGGTGGTGAATGTGATTTGCAAGATCAATCTATGT
>CAJXBJ010000169.1 GCA_913050195.1 uncultured Saprospirales bacterium | reverse complement strand
CGATATTTTGCTGGCAATTCAACATCTGATTCTAAAATTGCTGTCCAAATTTCACTTTCATATGCTGTGCGCATGAAAAAATCATCCGCAACCCTTATATCAAAGGTGTCATTATAGCTTTTTGAAAAAAGCGAATCTTTACCTGCTTGAATAGCATTAACATAAAATGGAATCCAACCTTTTAAACCTGCCTGATGTAATAACAAGTCCTTTAATGTCATGTTTTCTTTATTAGTTCCCCTTACTTCTGACAAGTAGTGCTTTAAAGTAGAGTCTAGCTGTATTTTCTTTTGATCGTAAAGCTTCATTAATGCCAGAGTAGTTGCTGCAACTTTTGTAATACTTGCTAAGTCATAAACATCTTCATTGTTTACCTCTTTATTCTTTTCATATGTATGATATCCAAATGACTTTTGATATATAACATTGCCATTTTTACAAACAAGAATTTGGCAACCCGGTGTTGCTTTATCACTAATTGCATCAAGAGCAATAGAGTCAATACTTTTTAGTTTTTCTGAGGACATACCAGCATATTCTGGGAAAGTATATTTCATCCTAAATGGAGGATAAGAAATATATCCTTTTTGCATTGGGAAAATATGTGATGCTGTTACTGGCAATGTTCCATGAGTGCGCACCCCACCAAACAGCGCTTGAGCTGTTAACGTCTGCGTTGTCTTTGTGTCTTCATACGCCAACAAAAGATGTGTGGCGTCGTTAAAGTAGCTTAAGCTATAAGGACTGCCAAATAAGACAGTAATAACATTGGTGTGACTTTGCAACTTCTTTAAAAAGCCTAGTGAAGAAAAACCTATGCCGTAATCCTTTAACGCACTTTTGTTCATTTTATGAAAAGTCAACATTACATGAGAGTAACGCTTTAGCTTAGTAAGCAACAAGCTAAATTCTTCCGGTGTTGCTTGTTTTGAAATAAAGAAATGGTCTGCTTTTTTATATTGGTCAACAGTCTTTTGAAAGGCGTTAACATCTGAAGACCCAATACTAAGAGTGGCAAGCTTAACTTTTCTTAGATTTTTTATTGGTATTAAGTCGCGATGATTTGCAACTAAGGTCAAAGAAGCTTCTCTTAAATGATAATCTAAAATCTTATACTTAATACTATTTAAATCTTCATTTATATTTTCTTCTTCCACTTTCTGTTTTTTATTCAGTCCGGCCCAATACTTAAGCTGAAGTATTTTTCTTACTCTAGAGTCCAATTCATTTAAAGCGAGCTCTCCATTTTTAAACGCCTTTTCAAGAACACGAATAGCCTTTGGAACATCCTCAGGAAATAGCAAAATATCATTCCCTGCTTTATATGCCTTCAATTCTAATTGGCCTGGCTTAAAATACTGACTAACCCCTTTCATATTCAACGCGTCTGTAAAACTTAAACCTTTAAAGTCTAGCTCACCCTTTAATAGGTCAGTACAAATCTTTTTCGAAAGGGAAGACGCCCTTTTCTCTAAGCTATCTAAAGCAGGCACATATAAATGTGCATTCATTATACTTCCTACCCCACTTTCAATAAGCTGTTTAAATGGATAAAGCTCTAAAGAGTCTATCCGTGTATAGTCTTGAGCTACAGAAGGCAATGTCTTATGTGAATCTTTATCAGTGTCTCCATGCCCCGGGAAATGTTTGGCACAAGCAAGCACTTTATTGTCCTGTAAACCTTTCATGTATGCAATACCCTTATTTGAAACGTTATACATATCCTCACCAAAAGATCTATCATTTATCACCGGATTAAGAGGATTAGAATTAACATCAACCACAGGTGCAAAGTTAATATGTACTCCTAAGCGCTGACACTGTTCAGCAATAGCTTCACCCATTTTATAAATCAGATTGTTGTTGCGAACAGCTCCTAACGTTAATTGTCTAGGAAAATCCATCACACTATCTAGTCGCATACCAATACCCCACTCAGCATCCATAGCTATCAGTAAAGGAATTCGTGCCTTTTTTTGATAGTCATTTGTTAGCCGAGCTTGACGCACAGGCCCTCCTTGAAAGAAAATAAGACCTCCAATACCATAATCCTTAATAAGTCCGTTGATCTTCTGATTATGCCTCTTATTCTTGTTAGAGTAGGCTGCAACCATAAACAGTTGGCCAATTTTCTGACGCAAATCCATTTTACTCAAAATCGAATCTGCCCACTCCTCTCCCTGATGTAGATATGGCGGCTCGCTATCTATAATGACCTGATTAGAAACCTCCTCAAACTCTCTTGTATTTAAAGAATATGAAGGAAGAAACAGGCCTAAAAGATATAAGCTAATAATTATATATCCTGTTTTTTTTACTATTGGTCTTAACAATTTAAATGGTACTTTTGTTTGAATCGGTATCTAGACAACTATGTTCCAACCAAAATTACCATCTTTTTCCAAATTACCTAAACATCGAACATTCGATTATCAACCGATATAT
>CAJXBJ010000168.1 GCA_913050195.1 uncultured Saprospirales bacterium | reverse complement strand
TAGGTAATTCATAGCCTACCATTGCCGACTTAATAGCATTTACCGTTTCTGTTGGGTTAACTCCTTCAAGCACATTAGACTGTATAGAAATAACCCTCTTTAAATCTTTGCGCTTGACAGAAGAAAAGGTAGATGTTTTCTTGGCCTTAGCAACAGCCGAAATGGGCACTTGTTTAATACGACCATTACTTTGATCACGAAAGGTGATTTTCTGACTCAATAAATCTTCTACGTTATAGCGATATTTGTCATTCATTCGAATATTAATTGGATAATCATCTTCTCCATCTTTAAATCGACTCACCTCTTTACCAAAAAGAGCGGTACGCATTGCATCGCCAATCTGTGCAGAACTCAATCCAAGTGCACGCGCCTTAACCCGGTCAACCTCTATTGGCATTTCCGGCTTACCTGTCTCTACATCCAATTTTAATTCCTCAATTCCTCTTATTCCTTTAGAATTTATAAATACACGGATTTTATCAGCCACATCTATTAATTCAAAGTAATCATCCCCACTAACTTCAATGTTTACAGGAGGACCTGTGGGAGGGCCTTCACTATTTTTTGCAACACTCACAACCACTCCTGGATAATCACCTATAGATGCTCGAATCTGATTTAAAACATCAGAGGAGCTAACTCGATTCCCATCAGGGTCTAACCGCTCGGCAAAGGGATGAAATTGAACTGTGATTTTAGCCTTATTTGGCGTATTTGCCATAGATGGGCCAGCATTTGGATCTGAGGTGCCTTCGCCAACTTGTGCTATAACAGACTCTACCATATAGTTTATTTGCTCACCCTCCCCGTCAACATAGCTAAATTGATCAACAATAGACATGACTTCTTTTTCTAACTCAAGAGTCACAGTGTTTGTCTCCTCGATATCTGTACCAATTGGCATTTGAATGTAGACCATTGCCTGATTAGGCATATTTTCAGGAAAAAACAGGGTCTTTGGTGGGAAAACGCCCAATAATAATGCTGAAAAAATCAATAACACGAAAGTACCTGTAAAGAGTATTAAAGGCTTCTTTTCGGACAGTGCAAAAGAGAGCATTGCTCTATAACTGTTTTCAAGATTGGGTAAAGCTTTTGACTGAAACCATACAGTAGCAGGAACAACTAGATAAGCATAAAACAAGGAAAAGCCACCAGAATAAATAAAAACATTACCCAGCACCATAGATCCTAGACCATAAGCAAATAGAGCACCAAAAATTATTAATAAAAAACTTATCAATATAAGCCGTTTCTTATTGATTGGGGCCTCTTCAACTTTCATTAAAGCTGAGGTTAAGCCCGGATTAATAACCAAAGCCACAAAAAGCGAAGAAGATAAAACGATTATCAATGTTAAAGGCAAGTATTTCATAAACTCACCCATTAAACCGGGCCAAAAGGCCAATGGCAAAAAAGCTGCTAAGGTAGTTGCCGTTGATGCTATGATTGGAAGAGCAACCTCAGATGCTCCTAATTTAGCAGCCGTAATACGATCATAGCCTTCATCCATAAATCGATATATATTCTCAACAACTACAATGCCGTTATCTACAAGCATTCCCAATGCCAAAACTAAAGCAAATAAAACGATGGTATTTAATGTAATACCCATAGCATTAAGAATCACAAAACTCATTAGCATGGACATAGGAATCGCAATCCCGACAAACAAGGCATTACGCAAACCCAAAAAGAACATTAGAACTAATACAACAAGTAGCATCCCAAAAATTATAGAATTTTCAAGATTGACTACCTGTGTTTTTGTTTGCTCAGAAGTATCATTTGTAACTGAAATACTTAAATTATCTGGGAAATACTCTTCTCTAGCTTCAGATAAAATCTTCGCAATTTTTTGACTTACAATAATCTGATTTTCCCCAGAGCGCTTAAATACATCTAGCATAACTACCGATGACCCATATTGACGAGCATAAGACTCCCGTTCAATCTCATCAAATTCAACTTCAGCCACATCACTAAGGCGCACCAAGTGCATTTTCTCACTCTTAATAATAACATTACGAAATTCATCCAAATCCCTTATTTCTCCCACTACACGGACATTACGTCGATAACCATCAACTAAAAGATTACCCCCAGAAATAGTTCTGTTTTCATTTTGAATAGCGCCTGCAATATCACGAAATCCTAACTGAAGACTCTCCAGCTTTTTAGTATTTACTAAAACACGAACCTCTTTATCATCGATTCCTCTAATATCAACTTTTGAGATTTCTGTCAGGTCTTCTATTTTCTCTTCAAGATACTCACCATAATCCTTCAACTGATCCAAGGAAAACTCTCCCGACATATTTATATTCATGATTGGCATTAGTTCAGAAAAATTAAGCTCAAATACATTGGGATCAACTGGCAAATCCGTCGGGAAATCTGGTTGTCCCATAGCAGCATCTACCTTATCCTTAACCTTACGCAAAGCATCTTCTGGGG
>CAJXBJ010000167.1 GCA_913050195.1 uncultured Saprospirales bacterium | reverse complement strand
TCACCTGCTCTAATTTTTTTGAAATATTATTTCTTTCACACATCAATTTTGATGAACGAGTTATTGAGTTAGACAGCCAAAAATTATTTAAAGAGTCTGTAAAGATATGATCTTTGATATCTTTTGAATCAAATTTTTTTGGAAATTTCTCAACCGAAAGACAAGAATCTAAATTAGATAGATTAGGATGATCATGAAATAAACTAGACCTTAACTCCTCAAAGCTTTTAAAAAAATTTGCTAGACCCATATTTTTTTGAATCAATGATATAATTTCCCAATCTTCTTTTGCTTCTCCAAGAGGAAAAGTAGCTCTTATAGACTCTTGAACCCTACCTTCTGTATTAATAAAAAGTCCATTTTGTTCATTAAATGAGGGAGATGGTAAAATTAAGTCGGCTATATTTGCACCTTTATCACCGTGATGCCCCTGATAGATAATAAAACAATCATTTTTCTCGGATAAATCAATTTCATCGGCACCTAAAAGGAATAAAGTTGAAATATCTCCTGTTTTATAACTTTTAATAATTTGATCTAAATTTTTACCTTTTTCTCCCGGTAAAAAGCCAATTTCCATTGCCCCAGGCCTTGAAGCTGCAGTATGAAGAACGTTGAAACCATTCCATTCATCTTTTAAAAAATTATACTTATGTGCTAACTCAATACACAGGTTTAAATAATCTTCTCCTTTATTTCCCCTCAAGGCACCTTGGCCAATAATCATTAATGGTTTATTCATTTTTAATAAATTTTTACTAAATGAACTTTTACCATCAATTAAGTCATAAATTATCGCGGGGTCATCACCTAGAAATTTATAATCATAATTTAAATCAACCTTTCTACCTAACAATCCAATGGAGTAGTTATTTTCTTTTGATTTTCTAATTAGTCTAGAGTTAATAATAGAGGCTTCAATTTTAGGGTTTGTACCAATTAATAAACAGCCATCAGATTCATCTATTCCTGATAATTTAGAGTTAAACAGCCATCTCTCTCTATCTCCGCTAATTTTGGAACCATCTTGTCTGCATTCAGTGTTGGGAGACTTAATTGACTCCATTAATTTTTTTAATGCATATATAGACTCTATTGATGCTAGATCACCAATAATTGAAGCGATTTTTTCAGGTTTAGTATTTAAAAACTTATCTGAAGCGACATCAAGGGCTTTTTCCCAACTTATTTGTCTAAGCTTACCATCTGTTCTAAGATAAGGTTTATCAATTCTTTGAAGGCTTAAGCCATCCCAAAAAAATCTTGTTTTATCAGAAATCCACTCCTCATTTATTTCATCATTGTTACGAGGTAGAACCCTCATAACTTCATTACCTTTAGTATCTATTCTTATATTTGAACCTACAGCATCCATTACATCAATGGACTCTGTTTGTTTAAGCTCCCAAGGTCTTGCAGAAAACGCATATGGTTTTGAAGTTAAAGCTCCTACAGGGCATAAATCTATTACATTTCCAGATAATTCAGATTTAACAGCTGCATCAAGATATGTAGTAATTTCCATATCACGACCTCTCCCAATAGCTCCTATCTCATCTGAACCTGAAACTTCAGTTGAGAAACGAACGCACCTAGTACAATGAATACATCTGTTCATTTCTGTTTTAATAAAAGGCCCCATATCTTTATTTTCAACAGAGCGTTTATTTTGTTCGTATCTACTTCCTCCTACTCCATAGGCAACAGATTGATCTTGCAAATCACATTCACCACCTTGATCACAAATTGGACAATCAAGTGGATGATTAATTAAAAGAAATTCCATGACCCCTTCTCGAGCCTTTTTTACTCTTTGTGTTTTTGTGTGAATTTTTAAACCATCAGAAACCTGCATTGCGCATGAGGCTATGGGTTTTGGGCTCATTCCTCTTGCGTCTTCAATATCAACCAGGCACATTCTGCAATTACCGGCAATAGAGAGTTTTTCGTGATAACAGAATCTTGGAATATCAACTCCTACCTCCTCACAAGCATCTATGAGAACCTCACCTGATTTTACTTTGACCTCCTTCCCATCAATAGTGACAGTAATGAGCCCTGAATCTTGCCGAATCTCTGTCATGATGACACTCCATCTACTGAAACAGGCGTAACCGCATTTGATGCTATGTAAGCATCGAACTCTGACCTATAGCGTTTTAAAGCCGATGCAATGGGCGATACTGCCGATGGTCCCAGCGGGCATATCGTTGTTTGTTTAGGAGGCCATGAGATCCCTGGACTGATATTGTCGCATACGTCAAGAAGTAGATCTATATCTTCAGGCCGGCCATAGCCGTTTAGAATTCGATCTAAAATCTTTTCCAACCAATTGGTTCCCTCTCTACATGGAGTGCATTTACCACAGGATTCTCGCGAAAAGAATCGGACGACATTATGACATGCTTTAACAATGTCGGTTGTCTCATCCATGACAACGATGGCACCGGAGCCAAGCATCGATCCTTCATTA
>CAJXBJ010000166.1 GCA_913050195.1 uncultured Saprospirales bacterium | reverse complement strand
TATTTTAAAGGCTAAGAATATTTCTTTAACGCCTCATATTGGTGCTTCAACAGTTGAGGCTCAAAAGCGTATTGGCTTGGAGTTAGCGGATCAAATTATTCAATTCTTTAAGTAATAAATCATGGCAGATATACGTCCCTTTTTTGGAGTAAGACCTGAGGAGTCTATTGTTGCTGAAGTGGCTTGCAAGCCTTACGATGTTCTTAATTCAGCTGAAGCAAGAGAAGAAGTAAAAGATAATCAAAATTCATTTTTACATGTGATTAAGTCTGAGGTAGATTTATCGGAAGATGTAGATATACATTCACAACAGGTTTATGATAAGGCTAGAGAGAATTTTATGAATTTTATGTCTAAGGGTGTTTTAAAGAAAGAAACTAAGCCATGCTATTATTTGTATCAACAAATTATGGATGGACGAAAACAAACAGGTCTTATTTCTTGTTCAAGCATCGAAGATTATGAAAAAGATATTATCAAAAAGCATGAATATACTAGACCGGTTAAGGAGCAAGATCGGATAAATCACGTTAAAACTTCGGGTATTCACTCCGGCCCAGTGTTCTTAACTTACAAAGATGTTGATGAAATTGATGCATTAGTAGAGCGAATTAAGGGAGAGAAAGCGCCTATTTATGACTTTCATGCTGAGCATGGTATTCAGCATACCCTTTGGATTGTAGATAATGATGGTGATATAAATAAGTTTACTGAACTTTTTGCCTCAAGAGTTGAGTGTACGTACATTGCTGATGGACATCACAGGGCTGCATCTGCTTATAAAGTTGGTAAAGCTTTAAGAGATGAAAATAATGGTCATGAAGGTAATGAGGAATATAACTATTTCTTATCTGTTTTGTTTCCGGCAAAGCAACTTCATATTATTGATTACAATCGTGTAGTAAAAGACTTAAATGGTCTTAGTGAAGAATCTTTTATTGAAGCAGTTGCATTGAAATTTGATATTGCTGCGCATGAAGGGCCATATTCGCCGGAAGGATTACATCATCTAGGAATGTATTTGGGCGGACAATGGTATCACTTATGTGCTAAAGAAGGCACATACAATGATAATGATCCAATAGGAGTTTTAGATGTTACTATTTTACAAGATAATTTGCTTACACCTGTCTTGGATATTGATGATCCAAGAACTAACGAGCGTATTGATTTTGTAGGTGGTATTCGAGGTCTGAAAGAATTAGAAAAACGTGTGGATAGTGGGGAGATGGCAGTAGCTTTTTCTCTGTTTCCAGTGTCTTTGAAACAGCTAATGGATATCTCTGATTCAGGAAATGTAATGCCACCTAAATCAACCTGGTTCGAGCCAAAATTAAAAAGTGGTCTAGTAGTCCACGAATTACAATAAGATTAAACAATTTGTGATGAAATTTTCCACTAAAGCAATTCACGCAGGATGTGAAGCGGATAGCGCAACAGGTGCAATTATGACACCTATTTATCAAACATCGACTTATATTCAAGAGTCGCCAGGAGTACATAAAGGTTTTGAGTACTCTCGAACACAAAATCCCACACGTATGGCCTTAGAGCAAAATCTTGCGGCCATTGAAAATGGAACTCATGGTTTTTGTTTTGGCAGTGGGATGGCAGCTATCGATTGTGTCATAAAGCTTTTATCACCTGGAGATGAGGTCATATCAACAAATGACCTTTATGGCGGTTCATATAGAATCTTTACTAAGATATTTGCACAGTATGGCATAAAATTTCATTTTGTAGGAATGGAATCTCTAGAAGCTGTTTCAGCTAAGATTAATGCAAACACAAAATTAATTTGGGTGGAAACGCCTACGAATCCTACTTTAAAGATTATCGATATTAAAGCAATGTCTGCCCTAGCGAAGGCGAATAGTCTAATGTTAGCTGTAGATAATACTTTTGCTACTTCTTACTTGCAAAATCCATTGGATTTAGGTGCTGACATTGTAATGCATTCAGCTACAAAATATCTTGGAGGGCATTCTGATGTTGTTCTTGGTGCTTTAGTTGTAAAAGATGCAGATTTAGCCGAGCGAATTGCATTCATTCAAAATTCTTCAGGTGGTGTTTGTGGTCCTTTTGACTCATGGTTAGTATTAAGAGGTATTAAGACATTAGCTGTACGAATGAAAGCGCATTCAGAAAATGGTTCAAGAATTGCCCGTTTTTTAAAGGAACATCCTTTAGTTAATAATGTTTATTGGCCGGGATTAAGTGATCATCCAAATCATGATATTGCTTGTAGTCAAATGAATGATTTTGGGGGTATGCTTTCCTTTGATTTAAAAGAAGATTCTCAGGATAAGGCATTTAGTATTCTCTCAGCTTTTAAGCTTTTTTCTTTGGCAGAATCTTTGGGTGGTGTGGAATCTCTTTGTGGGCATCCAGCAAGTATGACGCATGCGGCGATACCTAGAGAAGAACGTATTCAGTCTGGTGTTACAGATTCCCTAATACGTTTAAGTGTCGGGATTGAGGATGTTGAAGATTTACTTGCAGATTTAGAGCAAGCATTGAATGCTTGATG
>CAJXBJ010000165.1 GCA_913050195.1 uncultured Saprospirales bacterium | reverse complement strand
ATACACTACTAATTTAAAATTTCCATGAATAGGCATTAAGATTAAACCCTTTATATATCTTGATACTCCAAAAGTTTACAAACAAATATGAAGCTAGATAATTTTTTATTTTATATTTATTCTATGCGGTATTTTCTTTTTATATGCTTTTTGATTCCAGCTTTGGCTTTTAGCAATAATAGTAAGGTCCTAGACTCTCTAAATCAGATTTATGTAAATGCAAAAGATGATAGCTCTAAAATAAATGCTCTGATTGAGCTTGGTGGTAAGTTTTTAGATAATGATAGCAAAATAGCTCAAAATTATTTTCAAGAAGCTTTAATACTAGCAAAAAGAAGTAACGACCAAAAAAGATTGGGAATCACACTCTTTCATTTTGCAACAAGCCAAAGCAAACAGGGCAATAATGAAGAGGCCATAAAAACCTCCCTTCAATGCATTAAGATACTAGACTCAATCAAAGCAACCACTTTTTTAGCAGTGGCATACAGAAATCTTGGCCAAATGAAATATACGCAAGGAGAGTATAGCAGCGCTTTGAATTATGCAAATAAAGCACTTTCTATTTTTAAAGAAAAAGCAGATAAGTATCAATTAGCAAATACGTATAATGACATAGGAAACATTTTCTCAGATATGGGAAAGACAAAGGAAGCCATTGATCATTTTTACCAAAGTCATAATTTATACAAAGAGCTTAATTTTTACAGAGGTATTGCAGGAACACTAATTAATATTGCTGAAATCCAACAAGATTTTGGTAAAACGGAAGACGCGCTAAACAGCTCTCAAAAAGCCTTAATCATATTTAAAAAACATGGAACTTTATATGATTTGGCTTATACAAATAGAGCTATTGGATATATGTACTTATCAATAGATAAATATGCCGATGCAAAAGAATGTTTTTTAATTAGCTTGAGAATTGCTAATGAAATGGGAAGTGTTACTGAAAAAGCAAGAAGCACACATGGCATTGGAATGATTCTTAAAGCGAAAAAAGAATATAAACGAGCGATAGCAGAATTTGAAAAAGCAAAAACTTTTGGCATGAAAATTAAGGAATGGCCAATTTACTATAATAGCTTATATTCTATTGCTCAATTAAAATTAGAATTAGGTGAGGTAAAAGAATGCATTCGTATATGTAAGGAAATAATCTCTTATTATAAACAGCAAGGTTTAAATCCTAATCTTTCTGACGTTTACCTTTTAATTCATGAAGCTCAAATCGAGAATGGACAACAAAATTTAGCTTTAGAATCATATAAAGAGCATATCAAAATCAATAAGCTTTTGAAAAGAGAGGCTTTAGAGAAAACGATGATGCAAATAGAGTTTGACAAAGAACTTATGCAGAAAGATCAAATTATAGAGAAAAAATCAATTCAATCAAAATACCAAAAGATTATTGGCGCATTAATTATTTTTGGCCTTATTACAATCATTGGTTTTATATCTCATGAATATTTTGGGAACAAAAAGAAAAAAAATATAATTGAAGAAAAAAACAAGCTTTTAAAATCCGCCTATCAGGAGCTCAATAAAAAAGCAATCAAAATTAATGATAGCATTAATTATGCAAGCAATATCCAAGCAGGTTTTCTGCCGAAGACAACTATTCTAAAACAGGTGTTTAGTGAGATATATGTATACAACAAGCCGAAAGATATTGTTAGCGGGGATTTTTATTGGTTAGGAGAAAAAGAGGATACCATCATCATCACTGTATGTGACTGCACAGGACATGGAGTATCAGGAGCTATGGTTTCTATGATTGGAAACAGCTTATTAAACAAGGTGGTTCATGACATGCATATTTTTAATTCAGGAAAAATATTAGACCAGCTTCATATTGAATTTTTAAACGCTTTCCCTGACCAATCAAATGGAATGGATTGCTCTATACTATGCATCAATAGAGACAATAACTCTATAGAATTTTCAGGTGCTGTGAACTCGCTTTACATTCTAAAAGAAAATAATATTGAAATCGTTAAAGGTGATCTATTTAGTATTGGTGGCAGCGGTTTATATAGAAAAGGGCGCGCTTTAAGAAAAAGAAGCTTTGGCACTAAAAAGTTAAAGATAGATCCAAATGCAACCTACCTAATGACTTCTGATGGCTATATCGATCAATTTGGAGGTCAACACAATAAAAAATTCAACAAACAACGTTTTCAAGAGCTTTGCAGAAGAATATCTACTATACATCCTGATCAACAATTCTTGCAACTCGAGAGTACTATGACGAACTGGATGAGCACTAGCCAACAAGGACAAATTGATGACATGCTTATAATAGGATTGAAAGTATAACCCTATTTATAAAAATAAGTCTGTCATCAGTTGCTGTTCTAGATTAACCGCATAGTGGTCAAAATTATCTATGCCTGTATTTTTCAAAACCTCCTCATCAATAAAGAAATTTCCAGTACAAGTACTACTATCTGAAGTTAAGATCTCAACGGCCGCATCACCCATAATTTCTGGTATTCGGCTCATTTGCATTAAAGCATCTCCGCCCAATATATTTTTTACTGCTGCCGTTGCAATCGTTGTTTTTGGCCAAAGGGCAT
>CAJXBJ010000164.1 GCA_913050195.1 uncultured Saprospirales bacterium | reverse complement strand
TTGAATTGGGATAAGGCAATAGAGCACTATCTTAATTTTAAAAAAGTTTTACATTCAGATGACTTGGCATCTGTTGAGAAGGAAATTGATAAAAAAATAGCAGAGTGCAAGGAAGGTAAGCTATTGCTTCAAGAACCAATAAATGTACGTATTGACAATATGGGTCCAGAAATAAACTCTCCTTATTCTGACTATGGAGCTTTTTTCACTTCTGATGAAAGTCAGTTATATTTTACATCAAGGCGAAAACGTTTCGAGGAAGAAAAAATATCAAGGCATGATTTTCAATATTTTGAAGATGTATATGGCTCAAAAAAAAGTGCAGGTAAATGGGATCGTGCTGTTAATGTAGGAAAGCCAATTAATAGTTCTGACCATGATGCTACTGCAGGCCTATCAAATGATGGACAGCAACTATTTCTGTTTAGAAATAAAAAAGGGAAAGACGGAGGGGATATTTATCTTAGTTATTTAAAGGGGGAAAAGTGGTCTAGGCCAAAAAAGTTGCCAAAGCCAATCAATTCCAAATACCATGAAACAACAGCATCTTTAAGCTATGATGAAAGGACGCTTTATTTTATTAGTGCTAGACCAGGAGGCTATGGAGGACGTGATATTTATAGGGCTAGAAAAAATATAGATGGAGACTGGCATCAGATAGAAAACCTTGGCCCATTAATAAATTCTTCTTTTGATGAAGATTTTATATTTGTTCACCCCGATGGTAAGGCATTATATTTTAGTTCAAAAGGCCATAACAGTATGGGAGGTTATGATATTTTTAAAACAGAGATACTATCTAATGGTAGTTTTTCGAAACCAGAAAACTTAGGTTTCCCTGTAAATTCTCCTGGTGATGATGTAGAGTTTCGTTTAAGTGCTAAAGGTGACAGGGGTATGTATACTTCAGCACGTCCAAAAGGTATAGGCGAAAAAGATATCTATACAGTTAAGTTTTTGGGAGGAGGAAAGCCATTAATTTTAACAACAGAAGAACAACTTCTTTCAGATGTCTCAGAAATGACAGTTGAGGAGTTAATAGAGCCAGAGGTCAAGGTTCCAGAAAAGAAAGTCACCATTTTAAAAGGCCAGATAATAGATGCTATTACTAATGAGGCAATAGAAGCAGAGATAGAGTTGGTTGATAATGTGCAAAAGCAAGTAATTGCCAAATTCAAGTCAAATAGTAAGTCAGGACAATATTTAGTTTGTTTGCCTTCAGGAAAAAACTATGGTATTTCTATTAATGCACCGGGATATTTGTTTCACTCCCAAAATGTAGACATTCCTGAAGCTAATGGATATCAAGAAATTTCAAAAAATGTTAAGCTAAACAAGCTAGATGTTGGTAGTAGGATAGTTTTAAATAATATTTTCTTTGATTATAACAAGGCAAGTATTAAATCAGAATCATTCGCTGAGCTTGAGCGACTAGTGGAGCTTATGATTGTAGAGCCATATATGCGTGTAGAAATATCTGGTCATACAGACAATGTTGGCTCTGATAATTATAATAAAAACCTTTCGAATGAGCGGGCTAAAGCAGTAGTTGACCTAATGGTTAGCTTAGGGATTGCATCAGATCGCTTTGAATATATAGGCCATGGATTTGATCAGCCAATTGCTGATAATGAAACAGATGAGGGAAGACAAAGGAATAGACGCACTGAGTTTAAAATACTAAGTAAATAAGTCTTAAAAGTCAATCATTATGCCTAAAGATGGAAGAATGTTTCCGCTAGTATTAGGTATAAGATATAAGTCATAGGCTAAAGGGTTGTTTGGATCAGTTTGAGCTTGTCCACTTGCATCTTTTTTAACGTTTAAATAAGGTTGAACTTCTGCGGCATAGTTGTATATATTCTGCATGTCAAAATACAGGTTGAGCCCCCATTTTTTAAAAAACCACTTTTTATCAATACGCATATCAATTGCATGAACGATAGGATAACGATTTTCATTTAATCTATTCCAATCAAATAAACCTTGTTGACGCACATCCCAAACTGATTTAAGTGCAGAGGTGTTCATGTCATAAGGTGTAAAAGGGCTACCACCTGAAAATCTAAACTTTAAACCAATCTCCCAGTTTCTTGCAAATTTCTTACCTGCTGTGACGTTTACGATATGAACATTGTCCCATGCAGAAGGTCTAAGCTTTCCGCTTTTATCTTCAAACTCACTTCTGACTAGCGTATATGCCACAATGCCATAAATAGATTCACTTAGTTTTTGCTGAGCTAGAAACTCAATACCATAAGATCTTCCACTTGAAGTTGATTCAACAGGTTCATTGCCAATAACGCCAAAATCTCCGCCTAAATTAGCTAATGAAATACTGTCTCTTAGCAGAAAAGGATAATTGTTATACCATTTGTAGAAACCCTCAACCGTGATTTTAGAAAACTTATTTGGATTAAACTCTATTCCACTAACTAAATGGTCAGCTTGTATAAAAGTAACGCCATTTTCTTTGTTAATTAGATTATTAGAGAAGTCCCTATATCCAAGAACAGTATATGCTGGAAGTTGATAATATCGACCTACGTTAAAGTTATAGCTCCACTTTTCATTTAATGCA
>CAJXBJ010000163.1 GCA_913050195.1 uncultured Saprospirales bacterium | reverse complement strand
TTTTATTTTAAGGTCGGCTTTATTTTGCGTCACTTTCATTTTGGTTTAAGTGCTGCTCTCTTGTGTCTTTGGCAATTATACTTGAGCGCTCTAGGCTTTTTGATTCATCAAACAATTTTCGATAAGTAATATGTTTTTTCGCAAATACAGCACCAACAGATTCATGAAGCTGTCTCATTTTAGGATTAAAGTCACCTACCCATGAAAGTTCCATTTCTTTATACTTGTTGAGCTCGTCTAAGACATTTTTTACACTAATGAATATGCCAGACTCTACGCCAGATTTTTGATATTTAACCTTACAGCCCATAATAACCACTCTGCCTCTGTCAATTACTTTAGCAATATTCTTGTAATAAAAGAATTTGAGTTTGCTCCACCAATTGAGCTTTCCATTCATATGCTTTATTACTTGATTAGCATCTGGAAACATGATGATAAATGCTGCAGGCTCTTCATTTACATAGGCAAACCATATTAGCCTTGGGTCAATAATATCTCGAGCTTTCTCAAGCTGATTCCTTAGGTTTTGAGGATCCATCGGGCTAAAGTTTTCGTGAAACTGCCAGCCATCATTATAAATCTCTACAAAATCTTTTACAAACTTTTCAGTTTCGCTGTAGTCAAGGTGCTTAAACTCATAACCCGGTTTTTTCATAACCCAGTTCGCTATTTTTGCAAAACGCTCTGGGAATGGTTTTGTCATATCCAAGTGATTACTCACCTGCTCAAAGTAAAACTCGAACCCATATGCTTCAAACAAGGCTTGGTAATATGGCGGGTTGTATTGCATTCCATAACCTGGGTGTGTGAAGCCATCTACAAGTAAACCCCAAAAAACATCATTCTCACCAAAGTTTATAGGGCCATCCATGGCTTCCATCTTTCTGTCACTAAGCCATTTTTTGGCTTGATCAAAGAGCTTAAAGGCAGCATCCTGATTATCAATGCACTCAAAAAACCCCATGCCCCCTGTTGGCTGATCAAAGGTATTTGCTTTCTTTTCATTTATAAATGCAGCAACCCGACCAATTAAATTGCCAGAATTATCCTTTAAGATCCATCTGCAGGCATCGCCATGAGAATAAAATGTATTCTCTTTTGGGTCAAAGATGTTATTGATTTCAATATCTAGAGGGCATACCCATGTCTTATCATTCTTATAAATGATGCGTGCAACATCTAAAAAATCTTTTCTTGTTTTTTTGTCTGTGACTTCAATTAATTGCATAATACCTTCTCTGGATTTAGGAATTGACAAAAATAAAAATAATAATTGGCTTATCCCTGAAGAAGGTAGTTTAGAATCCAATGGGCACTTACACTGACCACTATACCCCATATGGCACCGGCAAAAACTTCTAGTGGAGAATGCCCTAGAAGCTCTTTAAGCTTTTTTACATTAAGCGTAGGGATGTGTTTAATGAGTGCCTTGGTCATTTCGTTTAACACAACGGCTTGTTTGCTTGCTGATCTTCTTATACCAGCAGCATCATACATAACGATGATTGCAACGCAAAGTGCAAGGGCAAAATTAGTAGAACTGAAGCCATCAATCAGTCCAACAGAACAAGCCATAGCTACAATAGTGGCGCTGTGACTTGATGGCATTCCGCCTGTTGAAACAGCCATTTTATACTGAGGGGATCTATGCTTTATACTGCTAAAAAACATCTTTAATATTTGGGCAGTAATATTGGCTAAGGTTAGAGCAATTAAAACTTCTAAACCAGTATTGTAGATGGAATGCACAAAGTTCATTAACACAAATTTGATAAATATTATTGACATTGAACAAATGCATTACTTGAATAGCTATGCTAAAGGAATTCCATTTAATGGAATTTATTGATTCAAACACACTTTTCGTATATTCAAATAATGAGCAGAGCTGTATTATTCTTATTTGTTATTGCTAATTCAATGGTATATGCCCAGTATAACCAGGCATCTGGTAATGTATGGGTTTTTGGTGATGGGGTAAAGGTGGATTTTAATACTACTCCTCCTCAGGTTCAAACAGGTTTTAATGCAAGTACGCTTGAGTCATGTGCTTCAATTGCTGATTGTGATGGGAATCTTTTATTTTATACGAATGGAAATCAAGTGTTTAATAGAAATCAAAACCTAATGTTAAATGGAGATTATTTAATGGGAGATTCTAGCAGTACTAATGGGTCGCTAATAACACCAGTTCTTGGCAATAATGACCAATATTATCTTTTTACTATGGATGGCATTTCTTGCGGAGCCACTGATAATTTTGATGGTCTTCATTACAGCGTCATTGATATCTCATTGGATTTTGGAAATGGTTCGGTATTGGTAAATGAAAAAAATGTATTTCTAACGGATAGTGTTGGAGAGAAAATAGTTGCAATAATGCATGAAAACAGAAGAGATTATTGGGTTATTGTGAGAAAACATTTTGTTAATGAAATGTATGCCTACTTGGTTACACCTAATGGTATTGATCCAACACCGATAATTTCAGTGGTTAATAATGATTACGATCTTTTTGGTGGGGTAGGAGAAATGGTAGCTAATAGACAGGGAAATAAAATAGCTGAGGCTGTTACAC
>CAJXBJ010000162.1 GCA_913050195.1 uncultured Saprospirales bacterium | reverse complement strand
AGAGTATCCTCTGTATTGGATATAAGAATGAAAGAAGGTAATATGAAAAAGCTTTCTGGCGAGGCATCTATTGGATTAATTTCTTCAAAACTCACATTGGAAGCTCCAATCATTAAGGATAAAACCTCATTTATTATTTCAGGGAGAAGAACATATATAGATATATTAGCTCAGCCATTTATCAAAAGAAGTGCTAATCAGAATAGAAGCGATAGTAAAGATGGCAATGGCGTCAAATATGCCGGCTATTTTTTTTACGACCTAAATGCAAAAATCAATCATAAGTTCTCCGATAAAAGCAGATTATATTTGAGCACTTACATGGGTAATGATAAAGCCTATTCAAGCATAAGAGATAGTTATAGCCAAGACACCATAAATTTTGTTGAAAACTCCGACAATAATTTAGAATGGGGCAATATAACTACAGCTCTTAGATACAATCAAATTATAAGCAACAAGCTTTTTGCAAATATTACTGCTACATACAGTCGCTATAGATTTAATATTGGCTTTCTTTCAAGTAGTGAAGCCTCAACAAAAAACTCTATCGTAAACAACAGCATTGGGTATACTTACCTTTCAGGAATTTATGATTGGGGCGGAAAAATCGATTTTGATTTTTTACCTAACCCAAACCACTACGTGCGCTTCGGCATAGGAGAAACCTATCACACGTTTACTCCAGGAGTTAATACCTTTAGCTTAAGTTCTGGCTCTAATAGCTTGGATACAACCTTTGGCTCTACCAACATATTCGCTCATGAGATTTCTGCTTTTATTGAAGATGATATTAAAATTGGTGGCAGGCTTAAAATTAATCCAGGAATACATTTTTCTAAATTTTTAGTTAATGACACCACATACAATAATCTACAGCCTAGGTTAGCCGTTAATTTCCTAATCAATGAGCATTTAGCGTTAAAAGGCTCTTTTGCTAGAATGGCACAATATCTTCACTTGCTAACTAATGGAACCATTGGCCTACCAACAGACCTTTGGGTACCAGTTACAGACTCGGTCCCGCCAATAGAGGCAGACCAATTTGCTCTTGGTTTAGCCTATAACTTAAATGACAAATATGAGATTAGTATAGAAGGCTATTATAAAGAGATGAAAAACCTTATCGAATATAAAGATGGTGCAAGTTTTTTTGGAAGCTCTGAGAACTGGGATAAAAAAATCGAAATTGGCAATGGATACGCCTATGGAGTTGAACTATTCTTACAGAAAAAAGTAGGAAGAACAAGTGGATGGATTGGATATACACTTTCTTGGTCTACAAGACAATTTGATAATCTTAACTTTGGTAAAACTTTTGCCTATAAGTATGACAGAAGACATGATTTAAGCATTGCATTAATACATGAAGTGAAAAAGCGTGTCGGAAAAAAGAAAAAACGACTTGATTTAGGCATGACCTGGGTTTATGGAACTGGAAACTCTCTCTCTCTTCCCATATCAACTTATAGAGCCTATGATGCATATACTTATGATCCATGGGGCGAAAAATATATTACAGAAATTGACAACTATGTAGATAGGAACAGTTTTAAAGAACCCTCTTATCACAGAATGGATCTATCTGCGACCTTTACAAATGATGCTGGCAAAGCCCATAAATCATGGAATATCAGTGTATACAATCTGTATAATAGGAACAACCCCTTTTATCTATATTTTGACTACAATGAAGAGAATGTCAGGGTACTCAAACAGCTTAGTCTCTTTCCTATTATACCATCCGTTTCATACAGCATAAAATTTTAAACAATGAAAAAAATATATTTATTCTCAACTATAGTATTTATTCTTTTTTCATGTACAAAAGAGGTCGTCATACCAATAGACCAAAGCAAAGCTAAGCTAGTCGTCAATGGGTTATTCAATACAGATAGTCTTTGGAAAATAGAGGTTAGCGCTAGTAGATACATTTATGATACTACTTCTTTGCCATTAATAAATGATGCAAATGTGACTATTACTGATCAAGATAATAACAGCTTACAGCTAAGCAATCAAGGACAAGGAATATATACGTCAAATATTGAAAAACCTGAAATCGGAAATTCATACTTTATAAGTGTTTCACACCCTGACTACGACAATGTTAGTTCGAGCAATCAACTACCCAGCGCAGTAAACATTACCAATATTGACTGGCAAGAACAAATTCTAATAGATGGCGAATTAAAAAGGAAAGTTAAAATCACCTTTATTGATAGTCCAGATCCCGATTATTATGTTTTAAGGCTCCAAGCCCATGTTTGGACAGTTGAAGAAGAGGGCAACACTTCTGACACATCCAGAGAGATCATTCCGGTTTATTTTAGCAGTCAAAATGCTGCCGTGGAAAATCAAAACGACAATGACTTCTATTCCTCAACAAATTTTACGGATGCATTATTTAATGATGGTGAGTATACCATTGATATTTTAGCTGATGAATTTTACTTTACTGGCAAAGAGGAAGATTCAGAGGAAGACATCTTCGGCATAGATAGTATCAGCATTGTGATGAGTAAGGTATCTCAGGAATATTATTATTACGAAAGTTCATACCAGTCCTTCACCTCATCAAGATATAGTTTTGC
>CAJXBJ010000161.1 GCA_913050195.1 uncultured Saprospirales bacterium | reverse complement strand
GGGCCGGTTGCTCCATTAGCGCCATCAGCACCTGTTGGTCCAGTTGCGCCTGTAAGACCAGCTGTGTTTGGTGCCTGCCATGAAGCTACACCATTACTATCAGAAACTAAGACATAGCCATTTTGAGCCCCTGGAATCATAATAAATCCATTGGTTTTTATATTGCCCATGACTTCTAAACGTTCACTTGGGTACATAGTTGCTATCCCTATGCTATCCTTTATATTAAAGAGGGTGTTACCTGAACCGTCGTTCCAATCATCATCAGAACCTGCAGACTTAGCATATAAAGCATAAGGCACACTTACTAACTTTGCTGTACCAAGGCTTACATAATTAGTTGAGTTGTTAGTGTCAGCCTCAATATGCATGTAAAATGCTCCATTTCCCCAGTTAACATTATTTAGAGTTCCTGAAACTGCATTGCCATTGCCAATAATTAAATTTAGGTTTCCTCTTGAGTCTGTTGTGATTGTATGTGTTTCAGAATAGCTTATTGCACCTCCAGAGATACTGGAGTCAACAATGCTAATTTTTAATCCCATACTCTGGCTTGATAAGGTATTGCCACCATTATCTCTAAGAATAGCTTGATAGTTAATACCTTCAGGGGCTTGAGATAATACTAAGAAAGGTAATGAAAAAAGAATGCCAAAGCTTAAGATTAGTAATGTTTTTTTCATGTCTATTGGTTTAATTTCCGATATGAATATACAACTTTTAATCTAGTTCTTTAAGTTTTTCTATCTCTATGGTTATCATTTCAAATTCAGGATTTTCAGAGGGGTCATAAACTTCCTTAAGATCATAAGTGAAAAGGTGAGCCACGCCTTGCCAATAAGATGCTTTAAGACCTCCTTTATAAGCTTTGATTATTTCATAGCATGAACGTTTAGTGCCTCTCGATATTAACATCATTAAGATTTTACCTTGAGAAATAGTTAAGTTTTTTAAATCCTTTAAATATTCTCCTTTTAAGCTTCGTTCTGTCTGCCTAACTATTTTTTTTCGTTTTCTTCTTTTTTTTATGCCTGCTATGGAGTCTTGAATTTCAAAATATACATTAATGGCTTCTTGGGCGTAGGGGTATACTTTTTTGATTCGGTATTTTAAAACTCGAATTTCTCTTTTATCAAGCGACCATTTGTTCGAATTGATAGTCAGTGTAGGCAAGGCAGAGAATAGGAGAGTGTCATTATTTTCAATTACACCTTGATATATCTTGGGCTGGCAATAAAGGCCTGAGATGAATAATAATGAAAAAAGAAAAACGATGAATCGCATAACCATCAAATTAAAGTACAAAAACCGGGCTAGACTGACAAAAAGCCCTATCGTTGTATAATCGTAACCTTGTACTCAAACTTTTGAGGTTTCTCTTGATCCTTCAATTTTACATTGTAAATAGCTACATCATAAGTGAGATCCATCTGAGCATATTTAATAATGCTTAATGGTGTCCAGATTAATGTGTTTGTGCCCTTAAGGTATTCGGGTTTTATTATTTGGTCTATTTCTACTTCCTTCTCTAAACATTTCATTTTAATAATGCAATTGCTAAAGTCGGCATCCTCTAAGCTAAAAGCCCATCTATGATAAACTAGTTCAGAAGGCACATAGCCCTCGGGTGGCCAACAAATAGGAGTGGAGCTTGCGGGCTTTTGTTCATCGTTTTTGTGAGATTTAATGTATATGCTGCTTTTATTTGTTGATTCTATGATTATGTTTTTTGCAGTTGGATCTAGAAGAATTTCCATGCCAGATAACTCCTTTTCTTCTTGATCAAAATAGCTTAGGACTTTAGTCATGCCTTTTACTAAATCCAAATCTACTTTTACATGTTCTTCTTTTAACTCATAGCTGAAACGTCGACAAGCCTCACATTTTTCACAATCTTTGCCAAAATCTTGATGCTCCTGTAAATTGATTTTTTTGGCAGTTTTATGTCCTTTTCTATCTATTTGCACTCGAGTGTTACTGCCTGCAACACGTCTTAAAAAATTAAGTCTTTGCTCTGCTCGTTCATATGCTAGCTCTGATATTTCACCTGGGCGGCATTTTTCAGCATTACCCGTCCAATTAAGTTCATGATAAAGATTGTCCCCTTTCTTTTTTATATGGAGGTTGCTACCATCATAGTTTTTTTTAAGGTCTGCGAGGAGGGTTTTTTTATACAGGCTTTTTATCTTTAAATTATCGGGATATTCCTGACTAGCTTGCTTTAAAACTGGATATATTTCATTGAAATCAAATATTTGTAAATAGCCTTCAAAAAGTTGTATGAACTTTTTTAAACGCTTACTTCCACTGATTTTATTGTTTGTTAAGTCTTTTCTCAGTGTATATAGACTATTAATATGTTGGTTTAGAAGTTGATTGGTTTTTTCTTCCAAATCTAAAATAGCCTTACTATCCGGTACATACGTTTTGGCATATTTACAAAAGATAAGGCTACGCTGAAACTCATTTTTGAAATTTAGGTCTGTAACTAAATCAATAATCCATTGCTCAAAGTTATAATTGAATTCTTTTTTTCCTTCTTCATTTGCTAAATGATCTTTTAGACCAAAGTTTATTTTTTGTATACTTTTTATGTAGTCTCTACAAAGGCGTTCTGCATGTTGATAATGATAATCTGTCAATAAATCAACGAGCATTTCATTTGATTTCGAAATTCGTATTTGAGTATTGCCATTTCG
>CAJXBJ010000160.1 GCA_913050195.1 uncultured Saprospirales bacterium | reverse complement strand
GCCGTTTTTCTGGAGAATGAGACAGCTATTTTAGATGCTAGTTTCGATAAGCCACTCATTGATCAAACGGAAGAAATAGATTTGCTTAATCAAATTATAAATCACTCAATTGAAAAATGTTATAAACATAGAAATGTATTAGAAATTGAAGCAGCTGGCTTTGAAATTATGAGTGGGCTTTTAGATGCTTTTGCGCCTGCTGTTTTAGAGCCAAAAAATCTTCGTTCGAAAAAGATTATGCAGCTCTATCCAAAACAATTCTTATCTAGGGATGCCAAAGTATATGATGATCCTTATTTAAATCTAATAAATATAGTCATGTTTGTAAGTAGCATGACTGATAATTATGCAATAAAGCTATTTAGAAAAATTAAGGGTGTATCTATCTAGTGAATAAACCTACCTTTTTGATTTTCCATGCCAAAATGAACTTCATAAAAGTATAAACCATTATTAAGATCAGTTAAGTCAAGTCTATAATTATCATCATTTATAGATTCTGACTTGACTAAATTACCTAAAAGATCGTAGATAATTATTTTATCTATTTGGGTAGTCCCTTTAAAATTAATGAATTCATTAGCAGGATTAGGGAAGGCCTTAATATCATAAGCCTTATTAAGCTCAGAGATATTTGATGTAGAAGAATTTATGATTGTTGAATCATTAGCTGCATTAATATGTACACCATGCAATGTTTCAGAATTACTAAACTTGGTAACAAAGGCAACAAGCTCACAATTTTCGATATCCCAACCCGCATCAACAACATATTCAAAATTAAATGTTTGCAATTCTCCAGTGACAATGTCATCTACTTTAACACCACTCCATGAATTTGCTTCAACCGCAGAAATTAAATCTCTTAAAACATGGGCATGACTATAGCTGGCTCCACCCTGAGAACCTCCTTGATATCCAATTACGTTACTTTCAGTTATTGCTAGATTAAGTTTATTGAAAAGATTCTGTTCTTCATGATAATAAAGTTCAACATCAATGCTCAAGGTTCTAGTACTTTCATTCCATAAAGAACGCATACCTATATTTACTTCTGAGTTACCTAATTCAAAGATACTATCTGTTGCGGCTTCCCAATCAAATCTACTCATTGCCTTTTTACCACCATAAATGGTTCTATTCACCATACCTGATGGGAATCCGGTAAGACCAGAAAAACTTTGAAGGTTTAGCCCCCACTGAGTCCTAAAGTCAGGGTGAGCTGCACTTCCAGGCTGCGAATATGTATCTGATGAATGTATGCCAATAATACTAACCCTGCCCGGATTTGCAGAATCGATACTATGCGCAATTTGATGGCCATAAGGACAGAACCCACAATATATTCCTGTAAACTCTTCTAAAACGACATTTCTTGGATGCTCTAAGGTATCAATCCAATTTTGGGTAAAGCAGATATTTAAAATGCAGAACGCAAATAATAAGGTAGGTATCCTAAACATATATAGAGTTTTTATAAAATTAATGAATTATTTATTTAATCGAATGATATTCAACTTATTAAGGCAATAAATTATTGGATATACTGGGTCAAATTCATGCCACTTAACTGCAAAGTTTGCTTTGGGTCTTGCATGATGATTATTGTGTAAACCTTCTCCAAGCATAATTAAATCCCAGGGCATAAAGTTTCTTGACGTATCTTTTGATTCAAAATTTCTATAACCTATAGTGTGCGCAAACCAATTAATGATAGCACCATGAATTGGTCCCATAATAAAATGGACAGGAAGCAAGGCATACCAAAACCATTGACCTTCTGGAACAAAGACGTAATAGAAGTAAAAGTAGCCAAAGCCTGTAAGTAACCTAATAGGCCAGGATGTTGCAATAACATCAAAGCTATGCCATTCAGGTAAATTTATTAGGTACTTATCTTTAATACTATATTGGTTTTTACGGATTTTAGAATAAATTATTTTTGTTTTCCACATCATTCGAAAGATGTTTTTGTCATTGGAGGGTGAGTGTGGATCTCTAAATCCATCGGCATAGGCGTGATGCAAACGATGTAAAATCCCATAGGCATATGGACTCAAATAAGAAGACCCTTGAAAAATCAAGGATAAGACAAAAAAGACTTTTTCCCAGAATTTATTCATCTTAAACATTTGATGTGCAGAATATCTATGATGGAAGAAGGTTTGAGTAAATAGAGATAAATACCAATGCCCAATAAAGAAAGCTACAATTTCCATTTAGTTTAATGTTTAATTGAGTTGTAAAATTACAGATAATAATTGGATAGTGTTTATTACAGTTACTTTAAAAGGGGGGCATCACGTCCTTTTATTAAATTTTGATAATTTTGCGTAGCGAATTAATCAAAACTTGAAATTATGAATAAGCCTAGATTAAAATTCAAAAATTTATCAAAGTCCAGTTTTAACCATGTAGTTAAGGAAAGAGTAAACCAATACTTTAAGGAAAATAAGCTTGCAATGCATGGTGATGGTAGAATGTGGTTTAAGATTCTATTTATAATCGGAGGAATTGTATCTACTTATCTGGCGATTCTATACTTAGGTGCTAATTACAAAACAATAGATACTGTATTACTACCATGGGTTATTCTATTATTAGCTGGTTTACATGGTGTTTTTGTAGCTTTAGCTGGCTTAAATATTTGTCATGATGCTATACATGGATCATTATCAAATAAAAAATGGATAAATAATTTATTTGGAATGCTCTTTAACGTAAT
>CAJXBJ010000159.1 GCA_913050195.1 uncultured Saprospirales bacterium | reverse complement strand
TATTACCCTTTTCCCAAGAGATGTCTTTAAAGCTTCCTTTTTCTAAGGATCCTTGTCCAATGGTAAGTGTAAATTGCCCTGCCTCATCAGTGGTTATGTGATGCACCTCTCCAAACTCAACGCTTTCTCCTTTAAGGAGCTCTACACGAATAGCGATTCGGGTATTACTAAGGATATTCCCTTGTTCATCTCTAGCTACTGCCTGGTAGTTAATGCCTTCTGGGATGTAAGTTCCTTCAGGAGACAGGCTTTCCGTATCATCAAAAGCATTGCTTGAAGCGGCATTAGCAGTGACTTGCGCTTTAAGGTTAAAAGAAATTAAAAGACCAAAGAATAGGGTGTATATATTTTTCATAGTAGTGTTTTAGTCTTTTAAATATCACAATATTTAATGATTTTATAAAGTGTAGAGTCGTTGATAAACAAAAAAGGCCTTAACAATCGAGTTAAGGCCTTTTTGTCTTGCCACTGTAAATGGAAAGAGCTTAATCGTTTAATAGGAGGTTAAGCTTTTCTTCAAGGGCTTTGATGCGCACTTCCTGAGCTTTTATTGTTTCTTGTTGAAGGTTAATGATGTCTTGTTGTTCTTGTATAGCTTTTACTGTAATTGGCACAAACTCATCATAGCCTAACCCTAAGTTGCCATTTTCAGCTTCATGGACTAGATCTGGAAATGTTTTTTGGACATCTTGAACCATTAGTCCATAAGTGTATTTTGAATTGTCTCCAGCAGACCTATATTGATATCTTGAAGGTTTAAGCTTGAGCAAATTTGGTAATACAGCATCTAGCTCTGAGATGTTTTGCTTTTTATTCATATCTGAGGTTACTACATACACCCCAGTGCCTCCAGTTATATAAGCTTGTCTTATTCCATTATTAGCAAAGCTTAAATGTGTGCCGCTATGATATGTTTTCCAATTTTCACTTCCATAGACCAACTTAATGCCTCCAGGTCCTGAAGCAGAAGCATTTTCTTGTTTAATATGTAGGTTAGCATCTGGATACGATTCTCCAAGGCCAACATTTCCACTTTTTAATACAACCATTGCATCAGATTCATTTCCAACACCACTTCCAATACCATTTCCAATAACAAACAAGCGGTCAGAGTTAACCCATGAATAAGTGCTAGAGGGTGAATAAGTAGTATTATATAAACCTATTGCTGTTTCTGCGTAAGAAGGAGCATTAGTTCTATATCCCATTGCTGTTGACATGTCCCCTGCTGCATTTGTTCTGGAGCCTATAGCTGTCGAGGCAAAGCCTGTGGCTTCAGATAAATGCCCGGCAGAAACCGATGCATATGCCGATGCATTTGTTCGATACCCCATTGCAGTTGAATAATCACCGTGGGCACTAGTTTCATAACCTAATGCTGTTGAGCTATATCTTGAAGCAGAAGTTCCACTTCCCAATGCAGTAGATCTTAAACCTGAAGCCGTTGTGTTTATACCTGTTGCAATTGAATAGTCTCCGCTTGCTCCTAATGTTAACGATGGATTAGTAGAGTGGCTAAGATCAACCGAATTTTCTCCAATGTTTCCATAATTAGCACTATCTCTATCATTTATAACAATGCCTTGACCATTACCTTCGTCTAAAAAGACAAATGCAGGTTTGGGATTAGACTGTGCTCCAGAATTGCTATTGAGTATTTTGTAATATATACAAGGGTTGTTGTTTGTTTGACAGGCAATTACTTCTGAAGGAAGAATATTTGGGTTAAGCCCATTTGCAGGAATATTATAAAAATAATAATGGGGCTCATCATAGCCGTTAGTCGGATTACATCGAATCCCTCCGTTTGACGATGCAGGAAAAACATAACCATATGGAGATCCTGGAATAGTTAACTTTTTCCCGCTAGCAAGAGCTATACAACAATTTCCAGATTGGAAAACGGCCAAAGGCTGTAGACCACCATTAGCATATTCACTAACAAATTCGGCCCAATTATTTTGCAGCGTAGTTAAGTCGCACGGTCTCCATCCGGAATTAAGAACTGTTGCAGAATCGTCAAGACTATAAAACCCAAATGTTATGCTATCATTAATACTGCTCTGCCCTGAACCTTGATTTGTAAATGACTTCCATTCAATACCATCAAAACCAAGAAAATCTCCATTTTTATATTGAATATATCCGCCGCTATTTGGGCTTTGATTCAAACAAGTATCTATTTTAATACCTCCTCTTACATCTAGACGTGCTTTAGGAGAGTATAGATTGTTTATGCCTATGCCTACTTTTGGCTGGTCGCCATTAGTTGTTTTATTGTAAAATCTAACATTGCCATCATTGTCAAATATAAAGTTGATATTTCCAGGCTGTCCATTTACACTTTTGACAGAGAAATTAAAGATGTTCTTTGTTTCAAAGGTCATTTCATTACCCTTAGCATTTCTAAATACCATCTTACTGTTATCACCAGAATATCCAATCCAACCAAGCTTATTGTTAGGGTTTGTCTGTGGCCCCTTTGAAAATAATATGAATTTTGCTCCACTTCCTTCAATATTTAATGGAAACATTCCGCCTTTTATTTGGAGTTTACTCAACGGAACATTTGTGCCTATACCCACATTACCATATGGCTCGCTATACATATCATTTCCAACAATTTGCCAGTCATCATCTGTGTTTCGGTTGCTGCCATTAAGACTCCCAGCTGATTTGGCATACATGGCATATGGTACAGTTAAGAGCTGAGTCTTTCCTAGGAATTCAAAGTTTCCAGTTTCATTAATATCCAATGCTAGTTGCAGCCATT
>CAJXBJ010000158.1 GCA_913050195.1 uncultured Saprospirales bacterium | reverse complement strand
CATAAAGGAATAATGGTTTCAAGTGGTTTGTATTTAATTCATGTTAAGGTTCCAGGACATGGTGAAAGAATATTGAAATTCTTCTCAGTCATGAGACCTATTGATTTAGACACATTTTAAAGAAAAGGAAGACTTAAAGATAGCAATATGATAAAATCAATCATTAATAGCGTAATTGTACTAGCATTGCTGATAGCTACAAATATGTTTGCTGGTAATCCAGACCGACAAGGTCAGGCAGGTGCTTATGAATTGTTAATTAATCCCTTTGCGCGCTCTGGAGGATTGCATAGCTTAAACACAGCAAGTGCAACTGGTTTAGAAGCGATTCGTATGAATGTTGCTGGCTTATCAAGAATTTATGGTACAGAGGTAATAATGTCACATTCTAATTGGCTTCAGGGAAGTGGTGTTAATGTCGATTTTTTAGGCTTGGCTCAGCCTGTAGGAGAATCAGGGGTGTTGGGTTTGGAGCTAATGTCTATGAGTTTTGGTGATATTCCTATTACAACCACAGAACTACCGGAAGGGGGTATAGGTTCTTACAGTCCTAGCTTTATTAATGTAGCTGTTGCCTACTCTGTGCGCTTCTCAGAGTCAATTTCAGCAGGGGCAACTGTCCGGTTAGTTTCAGAACGCATTGCTGATGTTAGTGCTTCAGGTGGAGCAATAGATGCAGGTGTTCAGTATACAACGGGTTCTGAAAATCAAATGAAGTTTGGAGTTGCATTAAGAAACATTGGTACGCCAATGTCTTTTTCAGGAGATGGGCTAAGTATTCGTTCATTTATTGATCAGGGTAGCTATCAGATGACTGTTTCGCAGCGTTCTGAAAGTTTTGAATTACCTTCATTACTACATATAGGCGTTTCTTATGAATTCTTAACAGATAATGATGCTCATCGATTAACTGCTGTAGCTAACTTTCAGTCTAACGCATTTACAAGTGATGATTATGGAATAGGAGCTGAGTATTCTTTAAAAGAGAAGTTTATGCTAAGGGGTGGTTATAGATATGCAAATGGAACTACTTACTTAAGTCAAGAAGAGCGCTCTAATGCATTTACAGGATTAGCTGGAGGTTTTGGTATATATTTGCCTATGGGAGAAGATGACACCAAAATATGTTTGGACTATGCATATAGAGCAACAGACCCTTTTAAAGGGATACACACTGTTGCAATTCGTGTATCAATGTAGTAAATTCGTAATAAGAAAATTTTAAAAGCGTTTCTGTCTGGTACAGAAGCGTTTTTTGTTTATATAAATCATAAAAAATGTCAGATAAAGTATATTTAACTAAAGAAGGCATGGATAATTTGAGGTCTGAATTAAATGAGCTTAAATCAACAGGACGTCAACAAATGGCTCAGGCAATTGCCGAGGCAAGAGAAAAAGGGGATCTTTCAGAAAATGCTGAATATGATGCAGCCAAAGAGGCGCAGGGACTTCATGAACTTAAAATATCTCAACTAGAAGAAACATTATCTAAAGCAGTTGTGTTAAAAGAGGAATCTATTGATACATCTAAAGTAACTGCGTTGTGCAAGGTTAAAATAATGAATCTAAAAATGAAGCGCGAGTTTACCTATACATTGGTTTCAGAAAGTGAAGCTGATATCAAGCAAAATAAAATATCGGTAGGATCTCCTATAGGTAAAGGATTATTAGGACATAAGATTGGAGAAGTAGTGGACATTCAAGTGCCAAACGGTGTTATGAAATTTGAGATTTTGGATATTAGCATTTAATGGCAAGTATATTTACCAAAATCATTGAAGGAGAAATACCTTCCTACAAAATCATTGAAGATGAGCTCTGTTATGCTTTTTTAGACATTAATCCATTGTCTGAGGGGCATACTTTAGTAGTTCCTAAAAAGGAGGTCGATTATATTTTTGATTTAGATGATGAGATATATCATCATCTATTAGAGGTCTCAAAAAAAATTTCTCGCGCAATGGATAGTGTTTTAGATTGTGATCGAATAGCACTAAGTGTAGTTGGTCTTGAAGTACCTCATGCACATGTACATTTAATACCTATAAGAGAAATAGGAGATATTAATTTTAGTAAGGCTAGAGTTGCTATGAGTGACTCAAAGTTTCAAGTAGTTGCTAAAAATATAACAGAAGCACTTATCCGGCTTTATCCGGATTTTGCTTAATAAAATCTCCCCAACCCTTATATCTACCGCTTGAATTTTTAGAGGATAGTCCTTTCTTTTGATAACAGTGACATATTGCAACAGCAAGAGCATCAGATGCATCTAAAGTTTGAGGAGCATGTTTTAATTGAAGGATTTGACAAATCATGGCACTTACTTGTTCTTTTGATGAGTAACCCTTTCCTGTTATTGATTGTTTTATTTTTTTTGGAGCATATTCATAAACTTGAATGCCCTGATTGATGCTACTTGCAATAGCGATTCCTTGTGCTCTGCCAAGTTTGAGCATGGATTGAGCATTTTTATCATAAAATGGGGCTTCAATAGCAACTTCATCAATGTTGTATTTTTTAATCCAATCAGCTACGCCTAACAATATGTTTTTCAGCTTCTCAAAGCTTTTAAAGCTTTTGAGCTTTAGAATTCCATAGTCTACAGCCTTTATATTATGGCCATCCCAATGAATAACTCCCAAGCCCATTATATTTGTACCTGGGTCTATACCTAAAATATGCATGTTCAAATGTGGTTGCTCATAATAATAGTGATTTTTATCAGATATTTGTTGATATAAATGAAAAACATCATAAACAAGTATAGGTCATGGATAAGCTATGGCATCAAAGTTATTATTTCGATATTAATATTGATATCGATTTACTTTGAGGTTTTTCAAAATCAAAT
>CAJXBJ010000157.1 GCA_913050195.1 uncultured Saprospirales bacterium | reverse complement strand
AAAATCATAGCAAAAATTGAAAAACCAGAAGCTTTACAAAACATAGATAAGATTATTTATGAAACAGATGCTATAATGGTAGCTCGTGGTGATTTAGGTGTAGAGGTTCCTATGGAGGATATACCTACAATTCAAAAAGAAATTGTGGCTAAGTGTATAAGAAGTAATAAGCCTGTGATTATTGCAACTCAGCTCATGGAAAACATGATTGATAATGCTAGACCTACTAGAGCAGAAATTACAGATGTTGCAAATTCAGTAATTGATGGCGCTGATGCTCTAATGCTGAGTGGTGAAACCTCTGTTGGCAAATTCCCTATTGAGGTTATTAAAACAATCAATAGAATTATAAATGCCGTAGAAAAAGAAAAAAGTCTTTACTTGCCCTCCGATGGCATTAATAAATGGGAAAATTACCCAAAAAAAAGCTCCAGCACCTTTTTGTCAGATGCCGTATGTTTTAATGCTTGTAAAATTGCGGATAATGTAAATGCAAAAGCCATTGTCTCTATGACAGAGTCTGGTTATACTGCATTTCAAATTTCAAGCTACAGACCAAAAGCTAGAGTATTTATATTTACAGCAAACAAGTCCTTACTTAACACCCTAAGCCTAGTATGGGGAGTAAAGGTGTTTTATTACAATCGATTTGTTAGCACAGATGAAACCATTATGGATGTCAAGCATATCCTAAAGAAGAATGGCTATGTGAAGAGCGGTGATGTTATTGTCAATACAGCTAGCATGCCTATAAATGAGCGACAAAGAACAAATACCCTTAAAATATCAAAAGTGGTTTAGTACATGCAGGGCTTGAAAACATGGCTTAAACGGATTGGCGTTACAGGCTTGTTATTTTTCTTTATCAAAGGCTTAGTTTGGGTTGCAATATGGTTAGGTGTTACTAAACTCTTCAGCTGTTAGTACAAAAAAAGGAATTATTAGTTTGAATCCCTTTTGACATAATAAAAAACAATAGTTTTTCTGCCATTTTCTTTTTCAAACACAACTTCACCATCTTTCATACTAAAAAGCTCATAGTATCCCATATCTAGCTCTGGGGTTAGATTTGCTAACTCCTGAAAGCGAAACTCTCCACCTGTATTAATCCGTTTATCATGCTTATAATAGGAGTCATAGTAGTAATACCTAAAGTAATTGAAGGGGTCTTGGTTATAGCTTCTGTTTTTAACATAAGGCCTTTCACTACTACTTCCACGTATAGAACTTAAATAATTTCCATCATGGTCAAACTTCATGACATAAGCCCATGAAGAACCTTTTTTAACATTTATCAAACTTAAATTAATCTGTTTGGCATTGTTATCAATTTGTATATCCATTAACCGCTTGTTAAACCGATTTGTTTCAACAGAACCTAAAAGTGGATCACGCTCTTTAAATATTGGCAAGAAAGCTCCTGATGCTTTCCAAAGCAACTTACCGCTCAAATTATATTTCTGAAGAAAAACACCATCATACATACAGCTTAATTTACCACATCTCTTTTTGCCATACTGCCCAAAAACATAAATCATGTCCGTTTCAACATCTAAATAAATATCGCCGTATGAAGCAATAGTTGGATCTAAGCTACCAAATATGCGTTTCTTATAATCTTTATCTGGTCTAAATTGGCCTAAATGAGGATTATTTGATGGATGGACGTAATGCTTATCCATAATAGCGTTGAGATTAAATCCATTCATTAACCTTCCCTCTCTACTAACCCTAATAACGTCAAATGAATATTCCTTACCAGCACGAACGGAAACATTCTTTTTGTACATATAAATAGAGTTATTCGCAAAACCCAAGAAATCCCACCGTTTATTTTGGTGAATATCAGATGAATTACGCACAGGGGGCACCTTTAAAGTAACTTGGCTTTGTTCTAAACTTTGATGATTTACATTGGTTAATATAAAATCTTCTTCCTCAAAATAACGCAGCACATAAATATTGTCTTCATCAATAAATAAACTTTTGGGATCCTTATTATCATTTAAAAAGAACTTCCTCATTTTACCCCCTTGCTTTCTAATTTGAGTGAAATTCATTTTTAGTGTCATTCCTGGCAAATGAGGAACAGTAATAAAATATATATAATCTCCGTTACTATACACACTCCAATCTTCGACTCCTGCATTGTAATTCTCTAAAAGCGGCTTCGTCCACATATGCTGCATTTTACTGTTAAAAAAATGCAACTTCCTTTCATGAAGGGAACTTTCAATATTAATAAATGCTTTTTTCCCAGTCAACACTAGTAGCCCCCCCCCATAGATATCAAATATACCCTGCACTTCTATGTCGCCTTGACCTAACTCAAAATAAACTGGGTCCTCAGGATACCCATCTTGGCAAAACCCTGCACAGGACAGTCCAAAAAACATAAAAAGAACGAGGTATTTTAAGTTCATTTTCAACATATTAGCGCACAAATATAATTCTATTCCAAGGCTTGAGAGAAAATAATATTTCTTTTTTGCTATCTTTCATATATGGCAATTCTACCGTTCAGCTTAAGAGCCCTTTTTTACTGCCTTATAGTCAGCTTCTTTTCTTGCAGTCAAGCTAAAAAAACACAAGCCCCACCAGAGGTATATCAAGAAAAATACCAAATACAACATATTGAAAATGCACAAATCAAATTTAGCGAAGAGCATGTTCAAGTAATTCCTGGCTCTAGCAATATTTATGAACTTGCAATTATTAATGGAGATGTAAGGTTTGATGAAGGTTTAACTACAAAGATTACTTGGAGAGCTCCAGCTAGAGTCAACCATTATCGAATAGATCATAATGCAATTAAAAATGACGTACATTTATCTAAGCATTGCAAATGTCCTGACTCTGGATTAAATATCATTAATGACGGATTTTTAAAAATGGAAGTTTGGGGTAAGGATTCCATTCA
>CAJXBJ010000156.1 GCA_913050195.1 uncultured Saprospirales bacterium | reverse complement strand
TATCAAAGAAAATGATTCTGATCCAGGATCAGATGTTATAAGAGATGATAGTTTTCAAACACTTGCCGCTAAAGATGATAAAGGAAAAATAATAGGCGGTTTAACTTTTAAAGAAAAATCTAAACTTGGTGCATTTAAATATTCAGAAACACCTAAAATTGCTAGAAATATAATAGAAAGTATAGTTCCTTTTGGAAATATAATAGGACCAGCTGTAAGAAATTATGGTAAAAGTTTATTAGATGATTACTATAATCCAAAAGATCCAATGTATAATTATACAGGATTTGGTGCAGATCTAGCAGAGGGAGATGTTTCAAAACCAGGAATGGGATATGAAGCAGCATATAGTTCTAAATTTTCTAAAACAAATGCTATTGCTGAAGCTAGTGAAGGAGCTTACGATCCTAATAAAACTAAAACAATAAATACACCAGCATATGATTATGATAATAATAATGATGATTCAGGTCATGCTGGAGGTCAAGCCGCAGCTGATGCAGCAGCATCACAAGCAGCAGATGATGAGGCAGCAGGAGCAGGAGGATATTAATTATGGCAGTTGATTATAAAGGACAACCATTAACAAATCAAACAGCATTTAGCACAACAGGTATAATGAATAAAAAACCTGCTAAACTAAAGCCATTAAAAATGCCTACACAAAAAGCTGTAGCAGAAAGAGTAACTCCTGATAGAGTTGAACAACCTAAAGTTAATTTACAAAATTTGAAAGATGATGATAAACGAATTTTAAATATTCATTTAACACCATCTTTTAAAAATGTTCTCAATAAAGTATTTGGACAGGATATGTTCCCTGAATTTGGAATAGGTGAAAACACCGTTAGTATCCCTCGAAGTATTATTCTTGAGAGATTTGGATCTATGTCAAATTTTAGACAAATGGTTCAAAGAGATGGAAACAATAACAATGTGCCACCTAGTCAAGGTATAATGACTAGCCCACAAACTACATAGTTTTTGAGCTACCCTTATCCATAAGGCACTCAACCGAGAGGAAAAAATAATGGAAAAAGAAAAAGAAACTCTTGAAGTTTCTGAAGAAACTAAAGTAAAAGTACCAGAAACAAATATCTATAAAAAGAATCATGAAGATGATCCTGAAGTAGAAGCATTTGCAAAAGGTGAACTAGCTAAGTTTCATAGGGAACAGAGAGAAAAGGAAGCAGAAGCAGCAACCGAACAGAAGGACACCGATGCATCTGAAGAGACTGCAGAATCTACAGAACAAAAGGCTACTCCTATCGCTGAACGCCCTGCAAAAGCTGAAGATCGTGCTTTTAAGAAACGTTATGACGATTTGAAAAAGCACTATGATTCTACAATCAATAAACACAAGGAAGAACTTCATTCTTTGCGTACACAATTAGAATCTAGTACAAAACAATTTGTGCCACCTAAATCTAAATCAGAGTTAGAGGCATGGAGAAAAGAGTACCCTGATGTCTATGATATGGTCGAAACTATAGCAATGGACAAAGCTACTACTCGTACTGCAGATCTTGAAAATAAATATAAAGATTTACAACTCCAACAAGAGCAAATTGCAAAAGAAAAAGCTGAAGTAGAACTTTTAAAATTGCATCCTGATTTTAATGATCTTCGTCAACAAGATGAATTTCATGACTGGGCTGCAAAACAAGATCCAACTATTCAAGGCTGGTTGTATGAAAATACATCTAATGCTAAGTTAGCTGCAAGAGCCATTGATCTATATAAAATGGACAGTGGTTTAAGTAAACTAACTAAAAAAGAAGAGAAGGATGTTAAAAAAGAAGCTGCTAAAGCAATTTCTAAAACTAAGAAAGCTACTGATTCTGATATACCAAAGAAAAAGATTTGGACAACTAGTGAGATTGAAAAATTAAAACCTCATCAGTTTGAAAAATTTGAAAAGGAGATTGACCTTGCTCGTTTAGAAGGTAGGATTGAACAACGTTAACAATCTAACTAAACAATAGGAGGGTACGACCATGGCTTTTGGAAGTGCTAGTGGATATAACAACCTTTCACAAGGAAATTTTACTCCACAAATCTTTAGTCAGAAGGTTCAAAAATTCTTCAGAAGAGCATCAGTGGTAGAGGATATTACTAACACTGATTACGCTGGAGAGATTGAAAATTTTGGCGATACGGTTAAACTAATAAAAGAGCCAGTAATCACAGTCAGAGACTATGCTAGAGGTCAAACAGTTGATACACAAATTTTAGCTGATGACCAAATAACTATGACTGTCGACCAAGGTTCTTATTTTGCTTTTAAAGTGTTCTCCAGATTCTCATTAACCGTCGAACTGTACTCTAAAGTTCCTTAATCCTGCATCTATAGAAAACGTCGGTAGCTGCCCGCAATGTGGGGAAGCTGTTGAAATAGGTGAATTCATTGAAGATAGCCAAGACGTAGTAAAAGTTCCATGGCATTTCTGGGTAGGTGTAGCTGCAGTTATTGCTTATTTGGGATGGAGGCTCATTCAAGGAGTGGGGCTTCTATTCTGGTAGGAGGCCTTTTAAATGCTTACATGGAACCCAAGGCTTGAGATCTGACTATTAGAAGAAGCGAATTATAAAAATGACAAGACATAAAAATTGGTTTCGTCAGGAACCAAAAGATTTTACAGATAAACCTTTGCGGAACCGAAAATTTTCAAAACGCTATCTCTTTGACGCTGACTTTCGAGAGTTAGACCTTGATGGGGCACTCTTCGATGAAGCGATGTTAGAGGGAGCGCGCTTTGATGAGTCATCATTAGCTCAGGCATCAATACGTAACGCCCACCTTGCACACGCAAAGTTTCGAAATACTGACCTAACCAATACCGATTTGAGTTACGACCGAGATTTTCCTAGGAAAAAAAATAGAAACTGCCTATACTTTTATAAGAAAAATAGCTGTTCTCATCACTACCT
>CAJXBJ010000155.1 GCA_913050195.1 uncultured Saprospirales bacterium | reverse complement strand
AAATCCAATCCATCCTAATTTGTTAGATGCTACAGATTGAGTGCCTTTAGTAAATAAGATATACTTAGCACCTGAACTTTCGATATTTACTGGGAAGGTACTTCCTTTAATATGTACTTTGCTTTCTGGTGTTGAGCTTCCTATTCCAACATTGCCTGAAGGTACACTGTACATATCATTTCCACTTACTGTCCAATCTGAAGAACGCATTTGAGCACCCTCAACTAAGGCTTCAGCAGTTTTGGCATGAAGTGCATAAGGCACCGCTAATAAAGGGCTTTTCCCCATATAGGTGTAATTACCACTTTTGTCGGCATCAACCGAAAGCTGTATGTATTTATCGCCCTGGTTCCATTTTATATCAGACATCTTTCCTATAATGGCATCCCCATCGCCAATGATCATGTTACACTGACCCATTGCATCTGTTTGAACGACTTGTGTTTCTGAATATTCTACAAGACTTCCACTTAATATATCCACCTTTATAATTAGACGGCTATGGCTCATAAGCTCTCCCTTGTCGTTGCGAACTACTGCTTGGTAATTCATCCCTTTGGGGCTGGAAATATTCTCAGAACTACTTAAGTTATTTTGAAAATTGCTTTGAGCATATGTCATACTACTTATTAGTATGCAAAAACAAAGAATAAGGCTGTTTAAATGATGCATAGGATGCTTGTTTGGGGGTTAATACCTTTTAAGCCACAAATGTAAACTTTTTCTTATAAAACAATTTAAAGTTTAATGTGTGTGTATTAAAGATAAGTAAACCCTTTTAAAACCCAATAAATTTATATGTTTTATATCACTGTTAAATAAGATGTTATGTTCAATAAATAGGCCTATTTTATTTTGTTGAAATATGTCTTAGAAACCCTATTTTTTATTTGAATTCAATGAGTACTTAATGGAATAAATAAAAAAGCTGCTTGTCGCAGCAAAATTGACCCTTTTTTTTGTGGCAAAAATCACACGCTTTTCGTAACTTACAGCATAATGAGAAAAAAGCTGTTACATGGACTAATTCTTTGTCTGTTTTGCTTTTCCATTTCATCTTGTCTGACTACTTTCAAAAGCATTGTGTATGGTGTTCCAGACATCAAAGATCACAAGCGCTTCTTGCAGTTGCCAGTTGGGGCTTCTAACGAGATTTATCGTGTGCCTCAGATTGAGACGACAATGGATCTGCCATCACCTAAGAAATGGGCGCTTTCCCGAAGCGGAGAGTTGTCAAAGGCGGCCTCTAAACACCATGATTTAGAAGGGTTTCTAAAGGCTACAGAGACGACGGCCTTTATTGTAATGAAGAATGATACTATTGTTTATGAGAAATATTTCAATGGTTATGAGGCATACAGGCCATCTCAGGTATTCTCTATAACAAAGGCAGTAATGTCTGCTTTGGTTGGTATAGCGATTAAGGAGGGCTCTATAGAAGGGGTTAATCAACCCATTTCGGATTTTATGCCAGAGTTCTATGATGAAGATAATCCTATTACCTTCAAGCATTTGTTGCAAATGACTGCTGGTTTTGACTATGATGACTATAAGATTGTAGGTCATATGCGTAAAATCATGGGTATGTACTACGTAAAAAATCAAGCCGATTATTTAGATCGTGTTGATCAAGTTAAGGAGGCTGGTGAACAATGGACTTATTCTTCGTATGCTACTTTAGTAATGGGTTTATGTCTTCAAGAAGCTGTGGGGATGAAGGTGAATGAATATTTGGCTGAAAAAATTTGGAAGCCCATGGGTGCAGAATTTCCGGCAACTTGGAGTGCTCACAAAGATAGTGTAGCTAAGATGTATGGTGGCTTGGTGACCGTGGCTAGAGACCTAGTTAAATTTGGCCAGATTTATGCCAATGGTGGTAAGTTAAATGGGGAGCAGATCGTCCCTGAGGCATGGGTTCAAAAAGCAGGTGAAATTGATACAACCAACGGTGCATGGTGGGGATATAATTATTGTTGGTGGACAGAAACCTATTCAGATCAGTTTCATTTGGATACTGAATACGATACTGAAAAACGACGTCAAAAAGTAATTCCACCAAAGACCAAAGAAGACTTTTTTGCTGCAGGTTTTAGAGGTCAGACAGTCTATGTTGACCCGCAAACAGATCTTGTTGTTGTGCGTTTAGGAAAGAAGTCAAATGGGGTAAGTTGGGGCTTTGCACTCTCTTATTTGGGCTATCATTTGGAACGTGTTTTCATGGATGATTCTGCTTTGAAGTAGTATTTTCATATTAATTTTTTCATTATCTTAGTTTACTTATCTTAATTTTTGGAATAAACCAACGATGACACAAACGTTTAATACCGATCAGGAGCTCATTGAGGGTATGAGAGAAAATCGAAATGCGGCTTTCCATCATATCTATAAGAATGTGTTTCCTAGTGTACAAAGTTTCATTAAACGAAATAGTGGTTCTGAGGAAAATGCCAAAGATATTTTTCAGGAAGCGATGATTATCTTTTACGAGAAAATAATGCACGAAGATTTTACTTTAACATCTTCAGTGCAGACCTTTCTTTATGCAGTTAGCCGTAATCTGTGGCTTAAGTTTTTGAGAGATAATCGAAAGGAGATTCCAGTTGATTTACAGCAGCATAAGGCTGAAAATATGTTGCGTGCCGAGAATCCATTTTTTGCTAATGAGCGGGTGAGTACTTTAACGAAGTCTGTGCATCAGTATTTGAATAAGCTAGGTAATCCTTGTCGTCAAATTCTGATATATTATTACTATTTCAAGCTTAGCATGGATAATATATCCGAAAAGCTTGGATACAGTAATGCTAACAGTGTTAAAAGTCAAAAGTACAAGTGTATTGAGCGTTTAAAGAAGAGTGTCCCTAGTAATTTAAAAACCCTTTTATACACAAGTTAATGCGTCCAGAATTAGAACAAATCGCTTTGGTTGAAGACTTCATTGAAGGTCGTTT
>CAJXBJ010000154.1 GCA_913050195.1 uncultured Saprospirales bacterium | reverse complement strand
TCCACCGTAACGGACTTTGCCAAGTTTCTAGGTTGGTCTACGTCACACCCCCTCATGACAGCAATATGGTAAGATAACAACTGAAGAGGCACAATGGCTATTAAAGGGGCTAGTATGTCCTCTGTGCTTGGAACAATGATTAAATGATCTGCAATGTCTTCAATCTTAGCTTTAGTGTGCTTATTCACTATTGCAATGATTTTACCTTTTCTTGCTTTTACTTCTTGGATATTACTAACAATCTTTTCGTGTGCATTCAAGTTGGTAGCTACAACTACGCAAGGCATATTCTCATCAATAAGTGCAATTGGCCCATGCTTCATCTCTGCTGCTGGGTAACCCTCGGCATGTATGTAAGAGATTTCTTTAAGTTTCAAAGCTCCTTCTAAGGCAACAGGGAAATTATGCCCTCTACCTAGGTAAAGAAAGTTGTGTGCATCTTTATATTCTTTGGCAATATCTAGTATTATATCCTGATTTTCAGAAAGTACTTTCTCAACTTTTCCAGGTATATTATCCAAAGCATTAATGTATTGTCTAAACTGAGATTCTGTAATGGTGCCTTTTAAATGAGCTGTGTGTAAGGCCATCAAGGTGATAACCGCTAGTTGAGAGGTGAAAGCTTTCGTTGAAGCTACACCAATTTCAGGACCAGCATGTGTATAAGCTCCAGAATCTGTTAGTCGAGCAATGGAAGAGCCTACTACATTACATATGCCAAAGATAGTAGCCCCCTTTTCTTTAGCTAACTCTAAGGCGGCTAATGTATCGGCTGTTTCACCTGACTGAGATATGGCAATTACAATATCATCTTCATGAATGATAGGATTACGGTAACGGAATTCTGAAGCATAATCAACTTCTACAGGTATCCGTGCAAGTTCTTCGAATAAATATTCACCGATTAGTCCTGAGTGCCACGAAGTTCCACAGGCTACAAATAATAATCTTCGTGCATTGATAAACTTTTGTTCATACTCTTGAAGGCCTCCCATAAATATAACGCCCTTGCCGGCATCTAATCGGCCTCTTAATGCATCAGCTATTGTTTTGGGCTGTTCAAAGATTTCTTTAAGCATGAAGTGTTCAAAACCACCTTTTTCAAGTCTATCAAGCTCTATTTCTAATTCTTGAACAAAAGGAGTTTTGCTTTCATCTTCAATTGTCTTGATAAAAAAGTCACCCTCATTATTTACAGTTGCAATTTCACCGTCATCTAAGTAAACTACTTCTTTGGTGTATTCCACTATCGGGGTAGCATCAGAGGCTAGGTAAAATTCATTGTCACCAATCCCAATAACTAGTGGGCTGCTTTTACGTGCAGCGATTAGCTGATTTGGATTATTCTTGTCTAGAATAACTATTGCATATGCACCAATGACTTCCTTAAGGGCTTGTTGAACTGCTTTTTCAAGGCTTACTTTTTCTCGTTTTTGTACTTCCTCAATAAGGTGTATTAGTACCTCAGTGTCTGTATCGGAAACAAATTCATGTCCCTCCTTTCTTAAGGCTTCCTTTAGGACATCATAATTTTCTATTATCCCGTTATGTATAATTGCAAGCTGTCCATTTTGGGCCATGTGTGGGTGCGCATTCCTATCAGATGGTTCACCATGAGTAGCCCATCTTGTATGCCCAATACCTATGTGGCTGTTTGTGTTTTCCGGAGTCTTTTCTCTTAATTTTTTAACCTTGCCTTTTTTCTTGAAAATAGAAATGTCATTTGTCGCGTTTAAAACAGCAATTCCTGCGCTATCATAACCTCTATATTCTAAGCGCTCGAGCCCTTTGATTAGAATAGGTACTGCATTTTTATGACCGACATAAGCGACAATTCCACACATAAGCGTTCTATTTTATTTTAGTATAAGTTAAATCCAGATAAATGCCATTTTCCTGTGTGCCTTTTAGCACTAAGTGATCAGCAATTTCATTACTTGGAAAGGTTAATATATACAAACCATGATTTTCTTTTTCCTTATTCACAAGGGCTTGCATGTGATAAGCTAGGTTAAAGCGATATTGGTTTACACTTATTCCATTTACTGTTGTTTCAATTTTGTCTCCACCATAATAGCTACTAGATTCAAACTGGTCGTCTACAAAGTCATTTTGACCATTTGAGTCAATAGCCAAACAAATCAATTTACTAGGCAATGTAAAATCAGAGCTAGATGTTGAGCTTTCTGCAGTGAGTACTAGCTCTGCTTTGTTAATAATGACATGACCCAAGGAATCAAGTTCAGGTAGTTTTATTTTAGCCTTTAATCCTGCATTCGATTGTAAGAAAAGGAGGCTGTCGCCTTTTAAAGTGTCCGGGTTTAGGATGTAATTTTCTGCTGCCGATCCGCTAAAATCATGCATAAAGTGCGCATGTGTGGCAGCATCATTATCTACTTTAAACTCAGCGATGATTCCATTACTATCCTCGTTATGATAATATAACTTTAGAGCAGAGATTTCATCCTTTAAGTCAAAGTAAAGCATTGCATTGCCCTGATTGCTGTCAGCAGCAATATGCAGACCTGCAAAAAAATCAAAGAAGCTTTCATTGTCAGAAAGAACGCTTTGATCAGATTCATTCAAAATATCTTGTCCCAAGATGCTATCCAGTCGGATTCGTAAATGCGGAGTAGTCATTATTCCATTAACCTCCACACTATCTTCAAGATTAACTCCAGACATATTTTTTTGTCCTAAAGGAGTGTTGTCATGAGCTAAAGGGTGCTGGGAGTAATAAGTGGAATCTTTATAAATTCGTTCCTCTAAAGAAAAAACTTGTATAATCAACCCTGAGTTACTAGCAAGATTACCATAGCTTCCATTGTAGGCTAGCTGTAACACAATGGAGTCTAAAACTGGGTTTGTTCCAAAAGATAAATCATTATTTTCTAGCTCTACTTGAAAAGAGAAGCTGTGATTACTTGAGCCAAAATCAGCAACATCCATGAATCCAGCTATGTTTGAACCCAATTCATCTGTGCGCAATGAGTCTTCGCGAATACAAAATGGGATTAGAGCAAAGCTGTCTGAAAAGAAAGGTGGATTGTTCGTTCCCTCTGGAATAATCGATGTTCCGATTGTATCATCATGTTTGCATGAGAT
>CAJXBJ010000153.1 GCA_913050195.1 uncultured Saprospirales bacterium | reverse complement strand
CTTTGGATTTTGATTTTATTGAAGGGACTCCTTCAAGGGAGGTAATTAGTATTGAGAATCTCTATCAGGGCAGCTGGAGCTTTAATAATGCGGCTGATTTTAATGCCACTAACTTTCCCACCAAGTCTGTAAATATTAATGCTGCTGCAGAGGGTGTTAAGCTAAGAATGACTCCTACTGGACATGGGTTTGATAATTCAATTAATGCTGCTGAGTTCTATGCTGTTGATTATAATGTGAAGCTTAATGGAGCTCAGGTTTATGAGCAGACTGTATGGAGGGATGATTGTGGAGAAAATCCTATTTATCCTGAGGATGAATCATCAGGTAATTACATACATACCTGGTTGCTGGATAGGGCTAACTGGTGTCCTGGCTTAAGAGCGTTTACCTATGAGCATGACCTTGATGTGTCAGCAGGAAGAGCTGTGGATATTAATATTGCCTTTGATGATTATACATGGACAGGGCCTCAGACGCCTTCTTATATTGTTACTTCTCAGGTGGTTCAGTATGGGGCTATTAATTTTTCTACAGACGCTGAGCTTATTGACATTATTGCACCCAATAAGGAAAAGAAGCATCAAAGGGTAAACCCTGTGTGTAAGAACCCTCGTATTGTAATTCGTAACAGAGGCTCAAGTACTCTAAGCAGTTTAAAGATTAAATATGGTGTTGAGGGATATACTTCTCACACCTATTCTTGGACTGGGAGCCTTGAGTTCTTAGAAACTGACACTTTAGATCTATATTATATTGACTTTACAGGTGCACAGCAAAATCCTGTGTTTTTTGCAGAGCTTGAAGCACCCAATGGTGCAGCTGATGAATATCCGCAGAATAATATTATGCGTTCTCATTTTGAGCTTCCGCCATCTTATCCGTCTAACTTTTGTATATGGTTTTATACCAATGCTTCGGGGTCAGAGTCGTCCTATGAAATCACTGATGGAGATGGGGTAGCGCTTTTTTCCAGAGATAGCATGGATTCATACACCTATTATAAAGACACTTTTAATTTGGATACTGGCTGTTATATACTAAAGATATACGATAGTGGTGAGGATGGTCTTGACTGGTATTTTAATAATGATGGTACGGGTTCTGTGAAGATTAGAAACTTAGAGGGGAGTCCTTTGTTTTTGCATTCCTTCAATGCTAATTTTGGATCGAGCATTACGCATTATTTTACAGTGGGTTATACTGTCGGAATTGATGCCGTGTCAGATCTGGAGCAATGGATTGATGTATTTCCTAATCCATTTTCTAAGCAGGTTAATATTACATTTAATAACCCTCAGTCTGAGCAGCATTGCCTTTCGCTTTATAATATGATGGGGCATAAGCTGCGTGAGATTAATGATATTACTGCAAATCGCATTGCGCTTGATAGGGAAGAGCTACATTCAGGAATTTACTTTGTTGTTATAGAGGGGCGCGCTCAGCGATTGAGGGCCAAGCTTATTATAAATTAGGCTGGCAATAGTTTGCTTAAGCCAAGTACTCTAAGAAAAAGGCCAATAATTGGTCTTTTGAGTGCTTTCTCTAAATCTTTTTGATTACCGGCAATTAGCCAATCATTAAGTGGGCCGACTTTTCCAGCTAATGTCCGTGTATCTGCATTAGATAGCACACCCTTGGGTAAGTCATATTGAAGAGTTTTTAGCCATTTTTTGCGTCTCAATAATGGTCTGAAATACTTTAATAAACGCTTGCTGTTTTTATGATTAAGCTGTGCAAAATTTTGGCAACCAGAGCATAGCTCTAATTCAATATTTTCAAACTTACTCTTATTAAATATCAACGTGTCGTTACATTGTGGACACAATACGGAGTTTCCATTTCCTTTGATTTCGATGTTTTTAATTTGAAAATTCTTTTTAAATGTAGAAAATGCTAAGCTTATTCGTAAACAGTATAAAGAAAATAGTAGCATAATTATATCAACACCAATGGCATAATATGTATTCCACTTTTCAAATAATATAGCGTCATATATGGTATGCCCAAGTGAAGCAAAGAATAATGCAGCGATTAGACCTAGCCAGTTTTTCTTATTTGTCTTATGAATATAAAAGGTCAAGCCCATAAATCCAGAGAATACCATGTGCCCAATATTGCATATTATAGAGCGAGGTAAAAGAACTTCAATGCCATATATTCCAACATATTGAATGTTTTCAATTAGTGCAAATCCTAGTGCAATCATGGCCATGTATAGTATGCCATCAACCGTTTCATTAAGTTCTTTTTTAATAAATGGATATATTATAAAAAGAGCAAGTAGTTTGGCGCTTTCTTCTACAGCGCCAACCATTAAGGCTAATTCTAAATCTTGATTACCATCTTTGGGATAAATTAAGCTTGCTGTTATGAGGGTTAGTATAATTGCAATTACTCCACCTACTAAACAAGCTCCAACAAGGGTTAGAAAGTTTTCTTTTTCATAACGATCATAACGACGCAATAATAGTATATATAAGAATCCTATTGTTAGACAAACAATAACTGTATATATCATAATATATTTTTGTTGGATATCTAAGTTAGTTAAAAAGAGATGCTCTTTTCTATTGTTTACCAATTCTTTCCCGGTAACATGAGTACAAATTTAAATTCTTCAAGAGCAATTTCTTGAAAGTTTGACTCACTTTGGCGAATGATTTTATACATTATTTGCTTTTTTTCATCGCCAACAGGAATAATCATTATTCCTCCGATCTTCATCTGCTCTTTTAGTTTGGAAGGGATAGCTGGTGCAGCTGCTGTAACAATAATTTTATCAAAGGGTGCAAAGCTTGGTAAACCTTGGTAGCCGTCGCCAAAGAAACATTTAATGCGTCGGTAGCCTAATTGGGAAAGAAGTTCCTTTGAGCGATAATGGAGTATTTTGTTTCTTTCTATACTAAATACTTTAACCCCCATCTCTGCTAATATACTTGCCTGATAACCAGATCCCGTGCCAATCTCAAGGACTTTGTCCCCCTTTTTTAGTGATAAGGTTTCTGTTTGAAAGGCAACAGTGTAGGGATGAGATATGGTCTGTCCTTCACCAATTTGAAAGGCTTTATTTTCATAAGCATGACTTTCTAGTGCTGGATCGAAAA
>CAJXBJ010000152.1 GCA_913050195.1 uncultured Saprospirales bacterium | reverse complement strand
ATTTAGATATGGAATCAATAGAAGCTCTTAATCACGCACTTGATATATTTGAAGGCACGGTAATTTTCGTTAGTCATGATAGAGAATTTATTTCTTCTTTATCTACAAGACTTATTGAAGTAAAAAAAGAAAAGGTAATAGAACATAGCGGCGGATACGAAGGCTACAGGAACCTAATCAACGAAGTAGTATAGTTCTAATCAGATCCTCTTTCGGATGGGTGGTTAACATCTTTGTTGAAAAGCCCATCATTAATATCATCATTGTTAATTCTGTTTTCTTCAAGTTTTTCTAGCTGACCGTCTTCCTTGGAAAGAGGAAACCTAGTTTTAGATTTATCGTTCTTTATAATCAATGAGGGTTTTAGCTAAGTTGAAGTGATTTTTTATTATTTATTTTCCACTTCGACAATTTTGCTAATCGATAATTAAAGCTATCACTTAGCGCCTGACGACTAGCTTCTATAATATTTTTTGAGACACCGATTGTTGACCATGAATCATCTTCATATGCGCTTTCGATTAAAACTCTTACTTTAGCACCAGTGCCCTCTTGCTCATTTAGAACTCGAACTTTATAATCTGTGAGCCTAACATCTTTTAGTTCTGGAAAGAACATAGCTAAGGCCTTCCGTAATGCATTATTTAGAGCATCTACTGGTCCATCTCCATCAGAGGCTGTATGCTCAATATCATCACCTACCAATACTTTAAGTGTGGCATCTGCTTTTTCAGTTCCGCTTTCATCATAAGATATATGTACTTTCGAATCTAATACCTTAAAGAAAGGACTATATTCACCAGATAATTCTCTAAGTATTAATTCGAGTGAAGCATCTGCCGCTTCAAACTGATATCCTTCGAACTCGAGATCTTTTACTTTTGATACCAATTTACCAGTTATTTCTTTTGAATCTTTGTATTTAATGTCAAGCTCATTAGCCTTGAAGCTAATATTGCTCTTACCAGAAAGATCGGAAACCAATACACGTTGCTTATTGCCAACTAGTTTAGGGTCAATATGCTCGTACATATTACTATCTTTCATAACTGCACTAACATGAATACCGCCCTTATGGGCAAAAGCTGATTTTCCAATAAATGGAGCCTGAGTATCAGGATGCATATTCATAATGTCATATGTGAATTTTACGAGGCTTGATAGATCAGTAAGGTTGAGTTTAGTTTTAGTCTCTTTTTTCATTTTTAGCACAAGATTTGGCAATACAGTAGCGAGACTAACATTTCCACACCTCTCACCAACGCCATTAATTGTACCTTGTACATGTAGAGCGCCAGCAGATACTGCCATTAAAGTATTTGCGGCTGCAAGTCCACTATCATTGTGACAATGAACACCTATTGGTTGTTTATATCTGTCCACAATTTTTTTGGTTGTATCATAAACGTAGTTTGGTAGTGAACCACCGTTCGTATCACATAAAACTAATGTATCTGCACCACCATTCACTGCAGCATCTAACATATCTAGAGCAAATGCTTCAGATTGTAGATATCCATCAAAGAAGTGCTCCGCATCAAAAATTACGCGAACGCCATTTCTAGATAAGAATGATACGGACTGTTCTATTAATTTAGCATTATCAATATCGGATATGCCTAGCCCATGTTTCGAATGGAGTTGCCAGGTTTTACCAAATATTGTCAGAGTTTTTACTTCAGTTTCTAGGAGAGCTTTTAGATTTGGATCATTTTCGATATTAGATAATTTTCTTGCAGTTGAACCAAAAGCACATACCTCAGCCTGATTTAAACTGACAGAGCTAATTTTTTTGAAAAATTCCTTATCCCTTGGGTTGCTTCCAGGCCACCCTCCTTCAATTATATTTATTCCAAATTCATCTAGACGCTTAGCTAGTCTTATCTTATCTTCTACAGATAGATTTACACCTTCACCTTGTGTTCCATCTCTGAGAGTAGTATCAAACAATTCTATTTTTTTATTACTCATTTATAAGCCTTTATCTAAAATAACCATGGAAATGTTTTTTTGTGTTTTTGCTCAAAATCACTAATAAGATCTATGTCCTCAAGAGTTTGCCCTATTTCATCTAATCCTTTTAATAACGCTTTCTTTCTATAAGGATCAATATCAAAGGATAGGTCCTCCATATCAGAACCAGATATAATTTGATTATCTAAATCAATTTTAAGAGCAAAATTACCATCCTCATCGCACTTTCTAAATAAAGATTTTATTATATCCTTATTTAAAACAATAGGCAGAATTCCGTTTTTGAAGCAATTATTGTAAAATATATCAGCAAAACTTTCAGCTAAAATAGTTTTAATACCAAAATCCTTTATGGCCCAAGCCGCATGTTCTCTACTTGAACCGCAACCAAAGTTTTTTCCTGTTAATAATATGGAAGCTGTATCATAAGGTTTTTTATTTAATACAAAGTCGTTGTTTTTTTGTCTTTCAGAATGATCATCTCCAGGCTCACCGTATTCGTTATATCTCCACTCATCAAATAGGTTAACCCCAAACCCAGTGCGTGATATTGATTTAAGGTATTGCTTTGGGATGATAGCATCAGTATCTATATTATTTTTGTCTAGTGGAGCTACGATACCAGAAAATGTTTTAAACTTATCCATTAAACACTTTCAATATCTGTGAAATGACCAGCAATGGAAGCAGCTGCAGCCATAGCTGGACTTACTAGGTGTGTGCGTCCGCCCTGCCCTTGCCTTCCTTCAAAATTCCTATTAGACGTGGAGGCGCACCGCTCACCAGGTTCAAGCCTATCTGCGTTCATTGCAAGGCACATTGAACAGCCAGGCTCTCTCCATTCAAAGCCAGCATTAATAAATATTTTATCCAAACCCTCTTTTTCTGCTTGAGCTTTTACAAGTCCTGAACCGGGAACAACCATAGCGCTAACATTCTCAGCAATTTTTTTTCCTCTTAGGAGTTCAGCTGCTAATCTTAAATCTTCAATTCTTCCATTAGTACAGCTGCCAATAAAAATTTTATCAATTTTTATATCAGCTATTTTTGTATTTGCTTTTAGACCCATGTATTCTAGTGACCTTTGCATTGCCATTTTTCTGTCTTTATTACTTTCTTTGTTTGGGTCTGGCACTAAGCCGGTCACAGGTGAAACATCCTGAGGTGATGTTCCCCAAGTGACCA
>CAJXBJ010000151.1 GCA_913050195.1 uncultured Saprospirales bacterium | reverse complement strand
CATCCTCATCCCTAAAGTTTTTAACATAACGGCCTGCCCACTGAGGACAGTCATCAGTAAACTTACCGCTTTTGTCTACCATGGTTAATGCACCAACTCCATTTTGATTACAAACACGCATGTCATCTGCTCCAAAGCTTGGAGCTAAGTGAACAATACCCGTACCATCTTCTGTGGTCACAAAATCACCTATCAATACTTTGAAAGCATCACCTTCTTTAGGCTTTGGGCCATTTATTAATTGCTTATAACGTATACCCTCTAGCTCTTTACCCTTGCATTTCTTTAGAACGATATAAGGCACCTTTTTATCGCCTATCTTATAATCCTGAAAGCTTGAGTTTTCCATTTCTGGATCAAACCACTTTTTAAGCAAGGCTTCTGCCAACCACAACTTACACGCTTTTCCTGTGTAGGGATTAACGCTATTCACTTGCACATAGTCTATTTTCGCACCAACTCCCAAAGCTGTATTTGATGGCAATGTCCAAGGGGTTGTGGTCCAGGCCATGAAAAATTCATCGGCTGAATCCGACAATTCAAACATTGCAACAACCGTTGTATCCTTAACCTCACGATAACAACCTGGTAAGTTTAATTCATGAGAACTCAATCCAGTACCTGCAGCTGGAGAATACGGTTGAATAGTATAACCTTTATACAACAAATCTTTATCAAAAAGCATTTTTAACAAATGCCAAAGAGTTTCTATATAATTGTTGTCAAAAGTGATATATGGGTTTTCTAAATCAACCCAATACCCCATTCTTTCTGTAAGTTCGTCCCAAGCTTCCTTGTATTTCATAACCTCAGTACGACAAGCCTTATTATAATCTTCAACACTAATTTTAGTGCCTATATCCTCTTTTTTAATATTAAGACTCTTCTCTACTCCCAGCTCAACCGGCAAGCCATGTGTGTCCCAGCCTCCCTTACGTTCTACTTTATAGCCTTTCATGCTTTTGTATCTACAAAAAAGATCCTTTATTGCTCTAGCTATCACATGGTGTATTCCTGGCATGCCATTAGCTGAAGGAGGTCCTTCATAAAAGACAAATGAGGGAGACGTACTTCTTTGAGCTACACTTTTTTCGAACAAGGACTCCTTCCTCCAGTAATCCAAGATAGACTGATCTATTTCCTTAAAGTTTAAATGACTGTATTCTGGATATTTCATGTATGCTAAATTTCATCTTTAATTAAGGCTGCTTTTTTAGCCCGCTTCAATCCTTTCTCTTTTATAGAGCCTTCTACTTTCATTAACAATGATGGCAATAAAATGGTATTTGTAAACATCGCTGTAATTAATGTTATGCTAGAGAGCATTCCCAAGGCTACCGTGCCTCCAAAGTTTGAACCAACAAAAATAACAAAGCCACCAAAAAGTATTAATGAATTATATATCATGCTTCGCCCTGTCTCTTGAAGTGCTATTTTGATAGTCTTGGCTGTATCCCACTCATGCCTATGAATTTCCTGCTGAAATTTTGCCAAGAAATGAATACTTGTATCAACAGCTATTCCATATGCAACACTAAACACCAAAACGGTAGAAGGCTTTAATGGTATGTTAAAATAGCCCATAATACCAGCTGTTATAATTAACGGTATAGTATTAGGTATTAAACATACTAGAAGCATTTTAGAAGACCTAAACATAAATGCCATTATCAGCGCAATTATAATAAACGCTAACAAAAGACTCTGAATTAAACTTTTTACCAAATAAGAATTACCTGCTATAAAAACAACGCTAGTTCCTGTAATACGCACATCATAAATCTCAGGATCAAACACCTTGCTTAAGGCAGACTTCACCGAATCTCTCAAAACAGGAAGCTTAATAGAACCTAGGTCCTTTACCTGCCCTTTTATACGGTAATACCTAGATGAATCTGCAATAAAGGCATCTATTATTTTTTGTGAAGCCTTATCGCTTTCGCTACTAACATACTTTTTTATTCGTGATAAGTCCATCTTTGATGGCATCTTATAAAACTTAGTATGCCCATTATGATAGGCCTGATTTATAAACTTATAGCCATCTGCTACAGACAAAGTCCTTGAAATCTCATCAAATGATTCCATAACCTTTTGTCCTTTATCCATCTTCTTAATGAGCTTATATTGACGGCTACCTCGTATTTTCTTTCCGCTTTTTGCACTTATAACAACTTCAAAAGGCATTATGCCATTAAAATGTTCTTCAAAAAAAATAAGATCTCTATATTCTTTTGTTTCATGTGGCAGATCATCAACAATAAAGCCCTCAGCCTTCATTTTAATCATACCAAAAACTGCAAAAACAACTATAACCGAAGTCACTACAAAAACTAATTTTCTACCTTCAAGCGCACGCTTAGAAACAAAGCCAATGAAACGCTCCATTGCTTGATTTTTCAAATATTTTGTTTGAACTGCTGTTGGGTTTGGTAAAAACTTAAAAATAACGGGTATAAATATGAGTGAAATTAAAAACGTAAGCATAATACTTACCCCAGCTACCAATCCAAACTCTTTTAACAGGTTGCTCTCAGTAAGAAAAAAAACACCAAAACCAACGGCTGTAGTTAGATTGGTAAAGAAGGTTGCCACGCCAACCTTCTCAATTACCCTTTCCCAAGCATGTACCTTATCCCCATGTTTTATAAATTCAGTATGAAAACGATTTAACAAATAAATACAGTTAGGGATTCCTATAACTACTATTAAAGGAGGTATCAGCCCCGTAAGTATAGTTATTTTAAAGCCAAGAATGGACACCATGCCTAAAGACCACATAACGCCCAAAACAACGACTACCATTGGAAAAATCACCATGAAAAATGATCTAAACATAATCAACAGTAATAAGGCAGTGATTCCAAGCGCATAAAAGATGAATAAAATTAACTCGTCGCGCACCTCAGTAGCCATGACCGTTCGAATAAAGGGAAGTCCTGAAAAATGTATTTCTTCTTCATATTTACCCATATGTTTTGAACTAATTTCTCTAATCTTGTTTACAACAGTTATTCTCGCTTCAGAATTCAACACATCAGTGTCAAATGTGACATGCATTACACTAACATTACTCTCCTCATTAAAAATTAATCCGTCATAAAACTTTTGGGAAAAAATCACATTTTTTAAGGTGTCAAGCTCTTTCTGATTAGTGACCTTAGATGGAATTATATTTTTA
>CAJXBJ010000150.1 GCA_913050195.1 uncultured Saprospirales bacterium | reverse complement strand
CATCGGCAGTTATAAGCTATAAAGCTTTGTTTGAACAAATTAATGGATATAGATCTGTAGAAAAATTATTTGTATGGGCAAGTGCGGGAGATTTTCAAATACCAATGGGATTCGTTTTAGATCCTCTAGGAAGTGTGATGCTTGCTTTGGTTACAACAATTACTGTTTTGGTGATGATTTATTCTCATGGATATATGGCTCATGATAAAGGCTATGTGAGATTTTTTACTTATTTAGCTCTTTTTAGCAGTTCGATGATGGGATTAATAATAAGCCCAAATTTACTAGAAATTTATGTCTTTTGGGAATTAGTTGGTATGTGTTCTTATCTATTAGTTGGTTTTTGGTATGACAGAGATGGAGCTGCTCATGCTGCACAAAAAGCCTTTGTAGTTAATAGAGTAGGAGACTTTGGGCTTTTATTAGGAATTTTAGGATTATATTGGGCTACTAACAGCTTCGATTTCAATGATATTGCTTTAGGAATTTCTCAATCATTAACAGATAATTCTTTGCCAGGATGGGCAGCATTATTACTATGTTTCTTGGTCTTTTTAGGACCGATGGCAAAATCAGCTCAATTCCCTCTTCATGTATGGCTGCCCGATGCTATGGAAGGACCTACACCTATTTCAGCTCTGATACATGCTGCAACAATGGTCGCGGCTGGTGTGTTTTTAGTGGCTCGTCTTGATCCTCTTTATAGTTTATTTCCTATTATGCAATTTATAATTGCAATGATAGGTACAATTACTTGTTTCCTTGGAGCATCGATTGCTCTTACCCAGATGGATTTAAAAAAAGGATTAGCTTATAGTACAGTTTCACAGCTGGGTTATATGATGCTTGCTATGGGTTGTGGAGCTCCTTTAGCAGGTATTTTTCACTTGATCACTCATGCTTGCTTTAAAGCTATGTTATTCCTTGGGTCTGGATCAGTGATTCATGCAATGGAAGAAGTAGTGGGGCATCAACCTGTACTTGCTCAAGACATGAGATTAATGGGCGGTTTGAGAAAAAAGATGCCTTTTACCTCCATAACTTTCCTTATTGGATGTATAGCTATTAGTGGAATCCCACCATTAGCTGGATTTTGGAGTAAAGATGAAATATTAGGCAATGCTTTTGTCTCTTTCCCTGCATTTTGGTTTATTGGTTTTATGACAGCAGGAATGACTGCTTTTTATATGTTTAGACTATATTTTCTTACCTTTGAAGGTGATTTTAGAGGAAATGATGAACAGTTAAAGTCCACTCTAATTGCTGCTGCTGGTCTTACAATTGAAGATGATCCCCATGAGAATGAAGATATCCCAGGATTTGATCACAATGGAGAATCTCATGACGAATCTTTAAATAAAGAAGTACATGAATCTCCATGGTCCATGACATTCCCTCTCGTATTTTTAGCTTTTCCTTCAGTAATTATTGGATTTATGGGCCTCCCTTGGGATAGCAACTTTTTAAAATTATTAGATCCTGAGGAGGCAATAACACTTGCTCAAGAATTTGATTTAAAAGAATTTTTGCCCTTAGCAATCGCCTCTGTAGCTATAGCTTCTACTGGTATCACAATCGCATATCTAGCTTATTTCGCTCATAAGATAGATTTATCTATTATTTTCGCAGAGAGATTTCCCTCTATCAATAAATTTTTATCTAAAAAATGGTACTTAGATGAAATTAATGAAAAAATATTTGTAAAAGGTACAAGAAGGATAGCTAAGGAAATTTTAGAAGTTGACTCTAAAGTAGTTGATGGAGTAGTAAATTTAACTGGACTTGTCACTTTAGGGAGCGGAGAAGGATTGAAATATTTTGAAACTGGCCGAGCCCAATTTTATGCACTTATCGTTTTTGGAGGGGTTATACTGCTTGTTGCAATATTTGGTTTTCAATCTCCACAAGTTTCATAATTGAGAATTGTGTTTCTTCACACCTATTTGGGTGAAAATTCTGAGAATATTTCTAAACTCTAGATATTAATATTTTTGTCAATTGATTGATTATTTCTCAATAAATAATTTGATTACAACTCCTTTTGGATTATTAGGTGCTGGCCTAACTACTATCCCATGGTTGTCTTTATCTATTTTATTTCCAATCATTTGTGCTTTTATTGTCCCTTTTATCCCCGATAAAGGTAAAGGTAAAGAGGTAAGATGGTTTGCCCTTGTTGTAGCTTTAATAACTTTTCTTATCACTGTTGGTGCATATATAAATGGGTTTAATATTAATGATGAAAATGTTCAACTAAAAGAAAGTGTAAATTGGCTGCCAAATTTAGGTTTGACTTGGTCCGTCGGTGCAGATGGTATATCAATGCCTTTAATACTATTAACGAGTTTTATAACTGCTTTAGCTGTCTTAGCCGCTTGGCCAGTAAGTTATAAGCCAAAATTATTCTTTTTCTTGATTCTTGCAATGGATGGAGGTCAAATAGCTGTATTTGCAGTACAAGATATGTTGTTATTTTTTTTAGCGTGGGAACTGGAATTATTACCTGTCTATTTGTTATTGGCTATTTGGGGAGGCAAAAAAAGGCAGTATGCGGCAACAAAATTTATTATTTATACGGCTGGAAGTTCTATTTTTATTCTTTTAGCATCATTGGCAATGGGTTTTTATGGTAGTGGTGCTCCTAATTTTAATTTTGAATATTTAGCTCAGCAAGACTTCAGTCAAAATTTTCAAATTTTATGTTATACAGGACTATTAATTGCATTTGGAGTTAAGCTTCCTATTGTACCTCTTCATACTTGGCTCCCAGATGCTCATGGAGAAGCTACTGCTCCAGTTCATATGCTATTGGCAGGAATTCTATTAAAGATGGGCGGATATGCCCTTCTAAGATTTAATGCACAACTATTACCTTTAGCACATGTTCAATTTGCACCCTTACTGATAGTTTTAGGCGCAGTAAATATTATTTATGCAGCCTTTACATCATTTGCTCAGAGAAATTTAAAAAGAAAAATAGCATATAGTTCAATCAGTCATATGGGATTTGTTTTGATTGGTATTGGTAGCTTTAGTGCACTTGGAACAAGTGGAGCAATGCTTCAAATGGTAAGTCATGGTCTCATTGGTGCTAGCTTGTTTTTCCTCGTTGGAGCTACGTACGATAGAACAAAGACTCTAAAGCTTGATGAGATGGGAGGAGTTGGTCAGAAGATGAGGATAATGTTTGCTTTGTGGACAGCTTGTTCACTTGCTTCTTTAGCGTT
>CAJXBJ010000149.1 GCA_913050195.1 uncultured Saprospirales bacterium | reverse complement strand
CTTCACATATAAGTAATATTGAATTTGATTGAAATGGGGAAAAAACAAAAAAAACGATTTGAAATATTAAGCTTTGATGAATTAGTTGAAGAAGAAGAGACGTCATTGGATACAGTTGCCAATGAAAAGCAAAACCTAATGATTATTCTTGATCGTAAAATGCGTGGAGGCAAAGAGGTAACCCTAGTTACTCGTTATGTCGGCTCGGAAGAATCTCTTAAGGGTCTATGCAAGGAAATTAAGCAAAAGTTGGGCACAGGAGGCAATGTTAAAGAAGGAGAAATAGTTATTCAAGGTGATGTGCGTAAACGTGTATATGATATCTTGTTATCTAAAGGTTTTTTGCGAACAAAATTGCGTTAAATACTGTGGAAATTTAGTGGATAAGCATGGACTCTATTCTCGGGTTTGCACTTAGACAATAGCTATTTTCGTTTAAAATAAATTTAGTGCCCAAATTTAATCATTTACATGTTCATACGCAGTATTCTCTTTTAGATGGAGCTGCTGCTATTCCTAAAATGATGCAGAAGGCCCAGGCGGATGGTATGTCCGCAGTGGCTTTAACAGATCATGGTAATATGTTTGGGGCCTTTAATTTTGTTAATGAAGCCAATAAGTACAATCTTAAACCTATTGTTGGGTGTGAATTTTATGTAGTTGAAGACAGACATCAAAAAAGTTTTACTAAGCTTAAAAAAGATAAGCGCTATCATCAATTACTTCTTGCTAAAAATGAACAAGGTTATAAGAATCTATCAAAGCTTTGTTCTTTGGGCTATTTAGAAGGTTTATATTCAAAATGGCCACGAATTGATAAGTCACTTATTTTAAAATATTCTGAGGGATTGATTGCAACAACTTGTTGCATTGGCGCTGAAGTTCCTCAGGCTATATTGAATAAAGGAGAAGATGAGGCAGAGAAAATATTTAAATGGTGGTTGGATGTTTTTGGAGATGATTATTATATAGAGTTACAGCGTCATAATCTTGAAAATATTGATGGCTCTGGATTAAGTCAAGAAGATGTCAATCAGATATTATTAAAATGGTCTAAAAAATACAATGTGCCGGCTATTGCAACCAATGATTCGCATTATGTAGAAGAAGAGGATGCAAATGCACATGATATTTTATTGTGCGTTAATACTGGTGATTTGAAGTCAACGCCTGTTGGTGATGGAAAGGGTTACCGTTTTGGTTTTCCAAATGATCAGTTCTTTTTTAAGAGTCAGGCACAAATGAATGACCTTTTTAAGGATGTACCAGAAGCTATTGATAATACGAGTTTAATAGTAGATAAGATTGAGCCAATCTCATTAGAGCGAGATATATTATTGCCTAATTATGCATTGCCTGAGGGATTCAATGATGAGGATGACTATTTAAAGCATATTAGTTTTGAGGGTGCAAAAAAGCGTTATGGCAGTATAACCCAAGATGTAGAGGATCGATTGAATCACGAGCTTCATATTATAAAGACAATGGGTTTTGCAGGCTATTTTTTAATCGTTCAAGATTTTATTGCGGCAGCACGAGAGATTAATGTTGCAGTTGGCCCAGGACGAGGCTCGGCTGCTGGTTCAGCTGTTGCTTACTGCATAGGTATTACAAATATTGATCCGATAAAATATTCGCTTTTATTTGAGCGATTCTTAAACCCAGAAAGAGTGTCTATGCCAGATATAGATATCGACTTTGATGATGATGGGCGTCAAAGTGTTATTGATTATGTGGTAGATAAGTATGGTAGAAATCAAGTTGCACAGATTATTACTTATGGAAAAATGGCAGCGAAGATGGCTGTTAGGGATGTAGCTAGAGTATTGGATATGCCTTTGTCTGATGTCGATAAAATAGCAAAAATGCTTCCAGGGACTAGCCTTGATAAGGTCTTTGGTGCTGATATGGCAGAGCTAAAGTCCAAGCTAATGCCTGACGAGCTTGAGTCTGTTAAAAAACTGAGAGAAATTTTTAATGGAAAAGGATTGGACTCGGAAGTTTTAAGGCAAGCAAAAATGCTTGAGGGCTCTATTAGAAATACAGGTATTCATGCTGCTGGTGTTATTATTGCACCAGATGATATCACAGATTATATTCCAGTCTGTGCAGTAAAGGACTCAGATTTAATGATTACTCAATTTGATGGCAAGGTAGTCGAATCTGCAGGTATGCTGAAAATGGATTTCTTGGGCCTTAAGACGCTTACTATAATTAAGAATGCTATTGAGCTTATTGAACGTAATCATGGCATTAAAATTGATCCAGATGAGATTCCTTTAGACGACCCTGCCACCTTTGAGCTATATCAGGCTGGAGCTACTATTGGTACTTTTCAGTTTGAGTCACCTGGTATGCAGAAGTATTTAATAGAGTTAAAGCCAAGTAATATTGAAGATCTCATCGCAATGAATGCTTTATACCGTCCAGGTCCTATGCAGTTCATTGATTCATTTATAAAACGTAAGCATGGCACTGAGAAAGTAGAATATCCTCATGAGTTACTTCAGCCTATATTAGAAAACACCTATGGGATTATGGTTTACCAAGAGCAAATAATGCAAACTGCACAGATTCTCGGTGGTTACTCTTTGGGTGGAGCAGATTTATTAAGACGTGCTATGGGTAAAAAGAAAATGGACGTTATGCAGGAACAACGTGCCATTTTTATAAAAGGAGCTAAGGATCATCATGAAATTCCTGAGAAAAAGGCTTCGGAAGTTTTTGATATAATGATAAAGTTTGCTGAATATGGATTTAATCGCTCACATTCGGCGGCTTATTCTGTAGTGGCTTTTCAGACAGCTTACCTTAAGGCAAATTATCCGTCAGAATATATGGCGGCAGTTCTCACGAATAATATGAGCAATATTGATAAGCTTGAATTCTTTTTAAAGGAGTGCAAGCGTATGGGGCTAAAGGTTTTGGGGCCAGATGTTAATCAAAGTGATGTCTTTTTTAACTCTAACGCGCAGCAGGAGATTCGTTTTGGTTTGAATGGTATTAAAGGTGTTGGAGAAAATGCTGTAAAAGCTATTGTAGAAGAACGTTTAGCAAATGGGGATTATAAGGGACTTATTGGATTCACAAAGCGGCTCAACTTGAGAACAGTTAATAAACGTAGCATAGAAAACTTAGTTTTAGCTGGAGCTTTGGATTGTTTTGAAGCACATAGGGCTCAATACTTTTATAAGAAACAAGAGACTGATCTTAATATGATTGAGCAGTC
>CAJXBJ010000148.1 GCA_913050195.1 uncultured Saprospirales bacterium | reverse complement strand
GATGACTGTCCTCAGTGGGCAGGCCGTTATGTTAAAAACTTTAGGGATGAGGATGACTTTGAAAGTGTAGATATTGATATCGCGGTATATCTTAAACAGCAAAGTCAGGCATTTCGGGTTGAAAAGTATGCGCACTCTTATCCTCATTGTTGGAGAACTGATAAACCTATACTTTATTATCCATTGGACTCATGGTTTATTAGAACAACAGCATTCAAAAAACGAATGGTAGAGTTAAACAATCAAATTCAATGGAAGCCGGAATCAACGGGCAGTGGTAGGTTTGGAAACTGGCTTGAAAATTTGGTAGACTGGAACCTTTCAAGGTCCCGTTTTTGGGGGACTCCATTGCCAATATGGATGACGAAGGACAAGGAGGAGATGTGTTGTATTGGATCTATAAAAGAGCTTAGAGAGTCAGTGCAAAAATCGATTAAGGCTGGGTTTATGGATGAGCAGATAGATGAAAATTTTGACTTGCATAAGCCTTACGTGGATGGTATAGTTCTCTGCTCTGAGACTGGAAGGCCAATGTATAGAGAGCCTGATCTTATAGACGTTTGGTTTGACTCTGGTGCAATGCCATACGCTCAGCAGCACTATCCTTTTTCAGGAGAGAATGCGTTAAAAGGCAAGTTTCCTGCAGATTTTATTGCAGAAGGTGTTGACCAAACAAGAGGTTGGTTTTTTACTTTGCATGCTATTGGTGTAATGTTGTTTGATTCTGTAGCTTTCAAAAACGTAGTTTCAAATGGACTAGTGCTTGATAAGCATGGAAATAAGATGTCAAAACGACTAGGTAATGCAGTTGATCCATTTGAAACGTTATCAGAATATGGTGCAGACCCTACACGATGGTATATGATTGCAAACTCCCAACCATGGGATAATACTAAGTTTGATATTGAAGGCATACAAGAAGTCAAGCGAAAGTTTTTTGGAACACTTTATAATACCTATGCGTTTTTTGCACTTTATGCCAATATTGATGGTTATGATTCATCACAGGGGATAATCCCTGTTGAAAAAAGACCAGAAATTGATCGATGGTTGCTTTCGCTTTTAAATACTCTAATAAATGATGTTGACAAAGCCTATAATGCATATGAACCAACTAAAGCGGCTAGAGCCATACAAAACTTTGTTACAGATCACTTGAGTAATTGGTATGTGCGTTTATGCAGAAGAAGGTTTTGGAAGTCTGAGGGAGACGGGATAAGCAGAGAGGATAAATTAGCGGCTTATCAAACACTTGAAAATTGTATGCTTAAGGTTACACAACTTATGGCGCCTATTGCTCCTTTTTTTTCAGAAAGGCTTTACCGTGATCTCACAGGAGAAGTGTCTGTGCATTTAAGTGATTTTCCGATGTCTGATTTAAATAGTATTGATTCAAATCTTGAACGTCAAATGGAAATAGCTCAGGATATCTCTAGTATGGTGCTTGGCTTAAGAAAAAAGGTGAACATTAAAGTGCGACAGCCATTAAGAAAAATAATGGTGCCAGTGCTAAATCCCGCTTTTCAAGAACACTTGGAAAAAGTAAAAGGCTTAATTCTAAGAGAGACAAATGTTAAAGAGCTGGAGTATGTTTCAGATACATCTGGTATTATAGTAAAGAAAATCAAGCCTAACTTTAAAATATTAGGTCCAAAATATGGACCTAAAATGAAATTAGTCGCAGGAGAAATCAATAAATTAGGTCAGGCAGAGATCAACATAATAGAACGCCAGGGAAGCATAGAAATTAATTTGGAAGGAAAGAGCGCTTTAATAGAAAAGGAAGAAGTTGAAATACTTTCAGAAGATATAGAGGGTTGGTTGGTTACAAATAAATCAGACTTAACGGTTGCCTTAGATATAAATTTAGATGATGATTTAAAAAATGAAGGTGTTGCGAGAGAACTTGTAAACCGAATACAAAATCTTCGTAAAGAACAATCCTTTAATGTTACAGATAGAATTTTACTTACAATAGAAACTAAAGACTGGCTAAACCCCGCAATAGATTCATATAAAGAATATATTTGTTCGGAAATATTGGCAGAAAAACTAATTTTAACGGATAAAGTAAATAATCCGGTTCTTACAGATGTAAATAACCTAGAAATAAAACTAGAAATAGAAAAAATATAAAACACCTACATTATGGCAGATTTTTTAAGATACTCAGATGAAGAATTAGAATCCTTTAGGGAGCTTATTAATGAAAAAATGGAGCAGGCTAAAGAAGAGCTGAAGTATTATCATGAAGCTATTACACATCAAGATCTTCATGGTACAGATGACACTTATTCTGCTTTTCAGGGAGTTGAAGATAGTGCTCGTCATGTCGAAAAAGAAAGATTACATCAAATGCAGGAAAGGCAACAACTTTATATTGATCATTTGGTAAAGGCATTGCGTAGAATTGAAAATAAGACATATGGTATTTGTCGAGTTACAGGCAAATTAATTAATAAGGACAGGTTGAAAATTGTTCCTCATGCGACGCTGAGTATAGAAGCTAAGCTGAATAGGGATAAATAGTGAAAAGATACTACCCTTTTTTAATAGCTCTGGTCATTCTAATCATTGATCAAGGTTCAAAGCTATGGGTCAAGTTAAATATGACCTTTAATGACCATTACAATGTTTTTGGAGAGTGGTTTAAAATAGTTTTTATTGAGAATGAGGGTATGGCATTTGGGATACAGCTTTGGGGAGGCGACTTTGGAAAACTGTTTTTAAGCCTTTTTAGAATAGTGGCTGTTGTTTTAATGATTATTGCTTTAAATCGCTTAATTAAGAGAAAAGCTGAAACTCTAGTGTTGGTCTTTTTTGGTTTTCTATTGGCTGGAACGTTGGGCAATGTATTAGATAGTGTTTTTTATGGCGCCTTATTTTCTAGTACAAGCTTTTTTCAAAAAGCTGTTTTTATGCCCGAAGCTCCACTGCAGGCTTATTCAACATGGCTTTATGGAAATGTTGTTGATATGCTTTACTTTCCATTAGCTGAAGGGCATTTTCCTGATTGGCTTCCAGAAAGGCCAGAAAGTAAACCAGTATGGTGTCCCCAAATTTTGTTTCAACTTTTTCCTTGGGCTAACGAACATTGGCTCTTTTTTCGCCCAGTTTTTAATATTGCAGACGCGGCTATTAGTACATTTATGATAGCTTTTATTGTGTTTTATAAACGAATGTCATTTGCCTGGGAGTTGTTGTTTCCAAATAAAAAAAGCGCCAACTAGGGCGCTTTTTTTCAATTAAAATAAGGTATTGTGTTATTCCACAATAAACTTAATGGAACTTTTCTTTCCTTCTTTATTAATCTGAATTAAATAAAGACCAGTTTC
>CAJXBJ010000147.1 GCA_913050195.1 uncultured Saprospirales bacterium | reverse complement strand
TTGAAAGGTTAGCATTTATGTCGAGGAGAGAATCAAACTCTAAGTAAATGTTAATAAATTTATTTCAAACAATAAGATCTTCTGGAGTGCCATGCACTGTAAGAGAGCTTTTAGATCTTTTGGGAGCACTTGAAAATCAATTAGTTTACGCAAATATTGATGACTTTTATTATCTTTCAAGAGCTACACTTGTAAAAGATGAAAAATATTACGATAAATTTGATAAAGCTTTTGAAATATACTTCAAAGGTATTGAGCGAATGGAGGATGTTTTTCAGGCATTAATCCCAGAAGATTGGCTTAGAAAAGCATTCGAAAAAGAACTAGATCCTGAAGAATTAAAAAAAATTAAGTCGTTAGGAGGGTTAGAAAAACTTTTAGAAGAATTTAAAAAACGACTCGAAGAACAAAAAGAGCGTCACGAAGGTGGAAATAAGTGGGTTGGGACTAATGGAACATCCCCATATGGTCATGGGGGTCAAAATCCTGAAGGTATAAGAATAGGTGGTCCTGGTGGGCAGAAGAAAGCTGTAAAAATATGGGAACAACGTCAATATTCTAATCTTGATGATTCAGTAATAATTGGGACTAGGGATATCAAAATGGCATTGAGACGATTGAGAAAATTTGCAAGACAGGGAAATGATCTCGAGTTAGATATGGATGATACGATTAAGTCAACAGCAAAAAATGCAGGTTATTTAGATATTAAGATGGTTCCTGAAAGACTAAATTCTGTAAAAGTTATTGTCATGTTTGATGTTGGTGGTTCAATGGATCCATACGTAAAATTATGTGAAGAATTATTTTCTGCAATAAAAACTGAATTTAAAAATTTGGAATATTTTTATTTTCATAACTCTATTTATGAATCTGTTTGGAAAGATAATAGAAGAAGATCTCAAGAACGTTTCTTGGTTCAGGATATTATAAATAAATTTTCATCAGACTATAAAGTGATTGTTGTTGGAGATGCAACGATGGCACCATATGAGATTACTAATGCAGGTGGTAGTATCGAACACTGGAATGAGGAGCCAAGTCACGTATGGATTAAGAGATTATCAGATCACTTTGAGAATATGGCGTGGTTAAATCCTGTGCCCGATGATCATTGGGACTATACTTCATCGATATGTATCTTAAGAGATTTATTTGAAAATAGAATGTATCCATTAACCTTAAAAGGCCTAGAAGAAGGCATGGCTGAGTTATCAAAATGAATAATGAAATAATAAAAGAAAATGGAATTAAATGGGGCCCATTTAGGTTAAGGATTCCATTCATACATATGAAGTTTCTCACTGGAGAGTTTCTTCAGGGATTAATAATAGCTGGCGCTACAGCATTGGCTGGTGCTCCAGTCGTTATGGCTTTAGGATTAAGCTTTGAGCAAGCAGTTGCTTGTTGTCTTATTGCGAGCATTTTAATTACATCTGGCCCAATTATATTTGGTGAACCGTTAGCTCCTGGCTGGGTTACACCAGCCTTACCGTTAGTAATAGCATTTTTTATGTCAAAAGGATATTTTGATGGAGTTTACAGAGCAGAAGCTTTTCAATACATGGCAGCAATGTGTATAGAATTTACTATTATTATATTGTTTTTAGGTTTAACAGGACTGGGTAAAGTAATTGTTGAAAAAATACCAAATGCTTTAAAATCTGGAATTATTCTAGGAGCTGCTCTTGCAGCATTTTATCAAATCTTCTTTAGTGATTTTCAAAGATATGTTGGCGATACACCTGTTGCAACATTAACAATTCTTATAATTTGTACTATCACTACTTTCTCAGAACCATTTAAAAGAATTGCTGAAAATAATAAATTTTTAAAGACTATTGGGTCACTTGGACTATTGCCTGGATTTTTAATAGCAGCCCTTGTTGGCTATCTTGTTGGAGAAATAAATTTTGATATTCAGTCAGGATTTATATTTCCTCCCATTAACGAAGTTATCGAGTTAACTTCGCCTTTATCAATAGGCTTGCCACCAACAACCTATTACATAGAAGTATTTCCTCTTGTAATTATTGGATACCTATTGTTATTTGGTGATTTTGTAACTGGCATCGAGATTATAAAAGATGGTCAAAAAAATAGATCTGATGAGCAAATTAATATAGATATTAATAGAGCGCATAACAGTGTTGGTATAAGAAACCTTATTGGCACATTTGTGAATCCTTTTTTCCCAACTCAAGGTGCTCTATGGACAGGAGTGCATGTAATTATTGTTGAAAGATGGAAGCAGGGTAGTGACGTTATGAAATCTCTTTTTGACGGAATCGGTTCTTATTATTTAATGGGCATACCTTTATTATTTTTTGTACTTCCATTTATTACATTTATGAAGCCTTTAATGATATTAGCTCTAGGTGTTACATTAGTTCTCACTGGCTTAGCATGTTCATATGTTGCTATTTCATTAGTTAAAAAGAACAGTGAAATTGCAATATCTATTGTTACTGCTCTTTTTGTTGCTTTTGGTGAACTCAATGGGGTTGCTGCTCCATGGATTGGTTTATTGATCGGACTATTTTTAAGCATTGTGCTCGTTGATAACTCACTAAGAGAGAAATAAATTGGAAAACTTTGCACTCGAAATATCTAATCTTAGAAAGGTTTATTCAGGTGGTACTGAAGCTTTAAAAGGTATTTCACTTAAGGTAAAGGAAGGAGATTTTTATGCCCTTCTTGGACCTAATGGAGCTGGTAAATCTTCAACAATTGGAATTATTGGGACACTGGTAACTAAAACAAGTGGAACAGTCAAAATATTTAATCATGATATTGATCACAATGTTTCTATTGCAAAATCAGTATTGGGTGTTGTATCTCAAGAATTAAATTTTTCACAATTTGAAAAAGTAATAGATATTGTCACAACGCAAGCAGGTTTTTATGGAATAACTAAATCAGTAGCAAAACCAAAGGTAAAAATGATGCTTCAAAGGCTGGGTCTTTGGGACAAAAGAAACGATCAAGCAAGAACTCTCTCTGGTGGTTACAAGAGAAGATTAATGATCGCAAAAGCTCTCATACATGAACCAAAACTATTAATTCTTGACGAACCAACAGCTGGAGTAGATATTGAATTGAGGAGAGAAATGTGGGATTTTCTGAAAGAAATTAATAATAATGGGACGACAATTATTCTTACAACTCATTATTTAGAGGAAGCAGAACAATTGTGTAGAAATATTGGAATTATAGATCATGGTGAAATTGTTGTTGATACTTCTATGAAGGATCTATTGAGAAGGCTTGATGTTCAAGGATTTGTTCTTGATCTTGAGGAGCCATTAGACGAAGCTCCAATTATTGATGGCTTTGAACTAAGATTAGAGGATTCCCTTACATTAGTAACTGCCGTTAGCAAGGATAGCTCTATTAATAGTTTAT
>CAJXBJ010000146.1 GCA_913050195.1 uncultured Saprospirales bacterium | reverse complement strand
GCCTAATGGGCATATTGGTTATAGTATATAGTTGATTAAAAGTAATACCATAATCTTTATATAATTTTTTTTTGTAGTTCTTTTCCAAAGCCAATTGGTCGGGTGGCAGAAAGGGGCCGCTTGGATTATAAACGAGATGTAGTTCTAGCCCTTTTTCTTTATTGCTATATCCGAGCGTATTCAATAGTTTAATAGCCTCAATCGATTGCTTGAAAACACCTTTGCCTCTTTGATTATCTGTATTTTCTTCTGTGTAACATGGTAAAGAGGCAATCACACAAACACCATATTTTTTAAAATAAAAAGGGTATTTTCTAAAATGTTTGTTGCTTACTAAAATACTTAAATTTGATCGGACAATAATTTGAACCTTAAGCTTATGTAATTCCTTTAAGAGCCATAAAAAGTCTGGATTCATTTCAGGGGCTCCGCCTGTAAGATCAACGGTTTTTATGTTTGCTTTTTTTATAAATCGCAGTGACTCTAGCATTGTTTCTTGAGTCATTATCTCCTTTCGTCTTGGGCCTGCATCTACATGGCAATGTGAACAAGTTTGATTACATAGATAACCTAAGTTGAGCTGTAGGATTTCTGGTTTTATAGCTTTAATTGGATATAATGACTCCTTGCTGAGTTTTTCTTTAAAGCTAAGGGGGGCATTTTTGATTGATGCTATACTAGTCATCTAAAACTTTCTTTACACCCTCTAATATATGTTTTTCAATATTAGGTTTGTATGTGCCTTTAAGATTAAACCACTTAAAAAAGCCATCTACTTCATAGCCTCCCTCTTTAATTTGAAAATCTCTAGGCAAATAGCCATAGCAATTGTCTGTATATGCTGTGGGAATAAATTCTTTGTTAAAATAGGGGCTTAAATAATCGATATAATTATTGACAACTTCAGCGGATAATGCTAGAAAGTTAAGCTCTGCAGAAAGTTGCCATCGCTGAATATTAAGATTTTTGATATCGCCTTTATATTCTTTGATAAGCTTAGCGAGAAGTATAGAGCTTTGTTTTGTTCTTAAGTCAAAGGATTGGATTTTTTTTCCTTCTTTATCCATTAGCTCTCTTATGTTTTCATCTAGCTTATCCAGCCATTTTTTGTAGTCATTAGCCTCAAATTCAAATGCCTTTTTTTTGCCGAGTAAAGCATTCCAGGTATTTTTAAAGTTGCTTTTCATCATACTTGCACGAACATTTCCTGCAAATCCTTGAATGAAGAATATGGGGCATTCATCACCATATTTTAGTCTAAGCTTTTTTCTGATATAGCCAATATAGTTGGCGCTACAGGCATTAAAGTCTTTGTAGTTTACTGGATGGCATGCTAGAGTCCAAAGAATGCCAATGCATTTATCTTTAGAATAAAAGCGAATAATATGTAAGTCTTTATTAATGTTTGATATTGGATTCGGTCCTATTTCTATAGTGTAATTCCAATTAAACGGATTAAACCCTCTGTGCCATGTTTTTCTTCTTCTATTAATCGTTTGTTCAAATCTGCCTTTGTTATGAACTGCAGAAACATGTTCTGCTTTTTTATTAAATAAATCAGTAGCGGCAAAGGCAATTTTTTCAAATGTCTTACTAATATAATTCAAGTCTGGTGTGCCTAAATCTGGTTTTAATTCGTCAATATTTGGTGCGAAATGCGTGTGAGATGCATAGATTAAAAGAGATTCACTATTAATAGGAAGGTTTTTAGCTTCGCAATGATTTAATATTTCAAGTCTTAATTTATTTGAGACAAATAAACTATCAATACAAACAACTAAAATATATTTTGAAGCATATTCAAATAAGGCAAGATTTGCTTCTAGTCTTGATTCTACAGCAGTATACGGCTCAATACGATTGGACCAACCAGCTAATGAAAGCGGTTGGTCCGGTGTGATGTCTATTGTTGTATGTGTAAATAACACTGCTTAGTGCCTAATAAGCTTTTAGCTAGCCTTCTGTTTTTGGCTCTAAAAATAATTTAATATTCAGCAACTTCTCATAGAAGCGTCCTTGATCCATATTATCTGTGTCATCCTCATCATAAAACCAATGGATTTGAGCTTCATGCTCTTTGTTCTTAGTGAGCTCTTCTAAAACTGTAAAAACATCCATTAGAATTTTAGAAGTCGCAGAGTTGATATAGTCAAAGTCAACCTTTAAACAGATTTTATGATCTATTAGCTCCGCATTTGACTTAAACCACTCTATAACCGGAAGATAAATTTTATTAACATCTTCAGGGAAAGACTGACCACTTATACTATACATTTTATCACTAGGATTTAAAATAATACTAGGGGTTTCCGAATTTGCTTCTTTAATGTAAGCTTCCATATTATTGAACAATGATTTTTTTACTAAGACTATTATTCGCTGTGTTCAGCTGGATAATATATTGTCCCTTTGCAAAGTTATTCAAATCTAGGATATGATAAGCTTTTTGCTCTGGAATAATGTTCTTTACAACCCTTCCCATTTGGTCAAGAAGTTGTATGCTCTTTGATTCAACATTAGGGCTCCATTCAATTGCTGCAAAGCTTTGGTTTATATCTATGCTGACTTTAAAGAAGTCGGAATTCTTGCGCTCTATGCCTGTAAAAGGAGCTGCATAGTCTGCAAGCAATACACGCTTTATAGTGCCTGTAGATGAATTAGCTTCTGTCTCTAGTATTCCAGCACCATAACCTAAAGCTACCCATGTGTAGGCATCTATAGTTTGATTTTGAGGCATTGGAGCTTGCCATCCAAGCATTGGTATATGAACAGCCACTCCTACATTTAAAGCAAAGCTCGCATGTTCTCTTAAACACGCAATGGAGTCACTAGGCGTTATTAACGTGCCATAAGCATCTATCGAGCTACTTACCGTTCCATTAACATCAAGTTTAACAGAGTCTGCACCTGGTACTAAATTATAAGCCGAAGTAATTGAGTAGCCAAAAAGATCTGTATTTGAATCTAAATAATTAGTTGGAAAGCTGATGCTTACTAAATTGTCCGTATAAACAGCAGGTGTCATTACTCCTGTGCCTAATTGGTCATCCACAGTACCTAAAATCTCAACACCAGTGCTATTTACATTCAAGAATGTCTCTGATCCTGGCATTTGAATCATCATGTTTGCGCCTGGAAATAAATAGGAATACATGCTAACGCTAGGGTTGAGGTAGGACCTAGTTGCATTATATGTAGATGTCATAGAAGAAAAGTCCCAAGTTTGATTGGCTCCGCTTGTTCCAACACTAAGACCTGTAACATTGGTGGTATCATACATGACTACATCTCCTATTTCAGGGTAGTCCGAATAATTGATTGTGATTTGCGCATTAGTATATAAAGTGCTTATTAGAGCAAGTATAAGTAAAAAGTTTTTCATTAAATATTCGTTTAATTTTAGACTA
>CAJXBJ010000145.1 GCA_913050195.1 uncultured Saprospirales bacterium | reverse complement strand
TTTAGATCTGTTTATTTTGCATGCTTACAAATGGCTGCTGAGTTTTCTACTGGCATTATTTGCATGGCTTACCTAAAGGGTACAAATAAAAAAATGAGCATTCTTGTTTTAGAAAACAAAGCTAAATTTCAAAAGAAGGCAGTTGGTAAGCTTAGCTTTCATTGCTCAGATGGATTAAGCATTAAAAAGGCAATAGAAGAAAGTATTTCAACAGGAGAGGGTCGAACTGTCGAAACTTTAAGCATAGGAACTAATGCAAAAGGAGAACAAATTGGAGAGTTTTACTTCACGTGGACTTTCAAACCAAAATAACATTCAGGGTCTTAACTCCATCTCATACTTTTGCCTCTTAACTATCCGCTCCTTATTCATGTCCATTAGACGAAACAGGCCTAAGTTATACATTTCGAATTGATCGTCATAATGAGGGCTAAAAGCATGGCCTGATTGCCCGCTTGGAATTACACTAAGACCACTCTCCATATTTTCAAAATCAATAATAATGCGCATTGCCGGCCCATGATTAACCTCATAACTAACTGTATCATTTAAATTAATGGATACATTATTAATACTTTCAAAACCACCCTTTACCGGACCTGGACCAACATTGAAAATATAATTTAATGGCTTAACCTTACCAATTGGGTGCTTATGTTCAATTTGATGCATTTTAGACCATTTCCATTCATTTACATCCTTGCCAAAATTTCGTGATAAGAAATCTACTGCCTTATAAAAAGATCTCCAAACTATTGTTTCTTGACTTTCTACTGTCTTTTCCGTTTCTATATCATCCCACCACTTAGAATTTGGATTTTCAAAAAGAGCTGGAAAACTTTTCTTAAAAACGTGTGTTTGAAGAAAGCTTTTAAATGACTGCAAGCCAATTTCATCAACAAAGGCATAATACATGCTTTTATACAGAGTATTATAAAAGATACTTGGCCCTAAATCATCAAGGCCATGTGACCCATCCCATTTAGAAAGGACATCATAGGCTTGTTTAACAATAGGATCATTAACCGCTTCAACTTCATTTTCTATTATTTTACAAATCCTTTTGGCTACATTTCTGTGAAAGTTAACTTTTGTGTCATTAAGCATCTCTTTCATTTTTTCTACATCAAAAGGATCATCAATTTCCAAGAGTTCGGTTATTCTATCTGCCCTATGACCTGAAACGTAATAGCCAGGATAATAAACACTATTATTAGTATCCGGTTGATTATTAGCTGAGTAAACATAGTTTGTTGGTGGATTTATAGACTTAGGGTTATAAGAAAAATCGTAATAGCCTAAAGCATCATCCCTTCCAGTCCACCCCTCTAATAATGTTAAGGAATTAACATGCTCGGGTCTTTTAACAAGTCGACCACAAGCCCACCAAGCTATATTATCTTCAATGTCTGCATACATCATATTTACTCCAGGCGCATCAATTAAAGAAGCGGCAAGCTCGGCTTCTTCAATACTTTGACAATGAGAAAGTTTCCAAAAACCTTTTAGTGTAGAAGATGGACTTTGTGTATATGTCCACCAAAAGCTTACAGGAGCATCAGTTACTGCCTTCACATCCTTATAAACCTCATTTACTATAGGCCCATGCACACTTGTCCTTATAGTCAAGTTATAAGGATCTTCTCCTTTAATCTTTATTAATTCCTCTTTGAAGTCAAAGGCTAGAATACTGTCTTTATAAACATAAAAACTATCACTATCTTCTAGTTGCTTTTCTTCATAAAGATCCATATCATCATTTTGAAACATTGTTAGCCCCCATGCACAAAAGTCATTATGACCAATAAGAGGCAATGGCACTCCACATAGATAATTACCGTAAATCTTAAAACCTGGATATTCCATGTGGGACTCATACCAAATATGTGGTTGACCGTAGCTAATATGTGTATCGTTACAAAGTATTGGTTTGTCTCCCTTTGCTTTTTTTGAATTCACAGCCCAAGAATTACTTCCTTCCCAAATTGGTATACCATTTCTTTGTAAAACACCAACCCAATCTTCTTTGAAACCAAGAGCCTCTTTTTTATTAATAAGGCTATCATAAACTGGAATCTTAGGATGATTTTTTGGCCAAGTATACTTTATATCCTTAAGATATTCTGGTCCTAACTCACGTTCAATCTTAGAAAGCAAGGGGTCGACTCTATGGGCTAATGCAAAGCTATAACCCATATAGCCTGCAATATCAAACATTGCTTTTAGATCAAATTTTTCTTTTTCAATGCCAAGTATTGAGTATTCAAGTGGCGTTGGCCCATTTTCAATAAAACTATTAACTCCTTTCAGATAGCTCTCCGCCATTTTCATCATTTGACCACCCTGCTTTTTATAATGATCAGCATTGATTTCTGATTGATCTCCTATTCCAACTGTTCGAAACAATTTATCTACTTCCAAAAGATCCGGGCCAAACATTTCTGATAGCCTTCCAGAACCAACGCGCTTCAATAATTCCATTTGAAAAAGCCTTTCTTTGGCATGGACATAACCAAGTGCCATATAAGCGTCTTCATCATTATTAGCATAAATATGTGGTATAGCATAGTTGTCGTAATGTACTTTCACTACACTTTTTAATCCATCTAATTTAAGCTCTTCACTATAATTAGGAACGGTACTTTTAAAAAATAAAAATAGCCCTAAAGCAATAAGTGCAATTAGGGCTATAAGGCTTAAAAATATTTTTTTCATTTTGTATACTTACTAAGTTTAATGGCCTCCCTCTTCTTTATATGCGTTCATAAACAAATAAGATCCATTAACTTGATTCCATAATACTAAACCAACTGTAATATTTGCTGTAACCCATGATGGGTCCAATTCCATGGTAAATGCTTGTTCAATAGTTTCATTTGCCTCAACACTACCCCCTTTAATTAAAGTGCCATATACATTTCCATCCATAGAACCTCTTAATACAAAATGGTGGGAGGCTCCAGGTCCGGCATCTCCTGCTTGATCTGCAATAACACCATCCTCTATAATATATGCCCCTAAATAATACTGACCGATTAAGGTTGCATAAAACTTCGTCGCTGTATTTACGGTTAAAGTACTTCCATTAATACTTTTTTGATAGGTCATAGCAGCTAAAGGATTGGTTCCTGCAGTTGAATCTGAAGCATTAATACAGTTACTAGCTGTGGTAGAGGTAAAAATACCTCCTGTAGAAGCATACTCTGTTCTATTTTTACCGTTAACACAATAGCTTGGCCATCCTTGAGCATTAAAATCATTACCCCATTGCTCTGCTGTAGCATTGGTTAATTCACTGCTTGCTGGAGAATAAACCCCCATAATTAAGGCCTCATTTGAAACACCACTAATAATATCTTCAAATAATGTCCATCCCCAGCTTCCACAAGGACCACACCATGTAGCTGTCATTTTAGTGATTAAAC
>CAJXBJ010000144.1 GCA_913050195.1 uncultured Saprospirales bacterium | reverse complement strand
TCTTCTAAGTCATGAAAATCATATGAATTACCCAACGACAACATAGGGGTTAAATGATTTATAGTTTCAATATCCTGGGCAATACCATAAGCTACCTTTTGAGTAGGTGAATTAGCATTAAAAGAATCTGGAAACTCCTTTTCTAATTTCTGCAAAAACTTAAAAAGTTGATCATAGTCATAGTCGCTCAGTACCGATTCTGATTGAACATAATAATACCAATCTAATGCTCTAATGTTTCTTCTGAGTGACTCAATAATAGCACTATCCAAAGTGTGACTTTTTGCCAACAACAAAAACTCTTTAGATTTACTTTTTATTTCTGGCTTAGAGTCAAACATAAAGATTAATCATGTATCTCAAATTCGTTGTCTTTTTTAAGACTTATTTCTTTAGTTGAAACATCAGTTACTACTGCCAGTTCTGGACCAAAATAACAGGCCGCCACAACACTCTGCACGGCTTTAAAGTCGCCTTCTAATTCTATATATACACTACCATTTTCTTCATTCCTAACTAAACCAACTAGGTTCTTTTCTAATGCTTGCTCTTTGCACCATACTCGAAAGCTCACGCCTTGTACTCGACCATATACTCGAACTTGTATACGTTTCATTACTATAAGATTAAATATATATATACAAAATAAGTAAGCAAAAGAATAATTCCTGCAACTAGACCAATTTTTCTTGCATAGCGCATAAAGGGATAGATAAACAATGCCACACCTAACATCCAAAAGACATCCCAATTAACAACCTCTGGATTTACTTTTATGGGCGTAATTAAAGATGAAATCCCCAGAATACATAGAATATTATAAATATTAGAGCCTAACACATTACCTAAAGCTAACTCTGTTTCTTTTTTTACAGCAGCCACAATAGAAGTCGTTAATTCAGGCAAAGAAGTCCCAAAGGCCACAAGACTTAGGCTAATTACGCGCTCGCTAACCCCCCATTCTTTAGCTAGGCTAACTACACCTTCCACCAAGAAGTGGGCGCCTCCGGATAATGCTAGCACACCTATTATAAGACAAAGCAAGTCTATACCCAGGGTTGATGTTGATGTATTATCTTCATCTAAAGCATCCTCCTTTTTTTGGGTTTTTGCATACTTTATCATTCCAAAATTATAAGCAATAAGCCCTGTTGTAAATACTACGCCTTCTAGCATACTCAGTTCAAAACTTGATAAACAAAAGGCATAAAAAAGGACAGAAACTAAAAACATAACTGGCCAATCTATCAAAATAGATTGTGGTTTTACGTGAATAGCACGCACTATAACTGTAGCTCCTAGAACTAAGCCTATATTTGAAATATTTGACCCAACCACATTTCCTATTGCAACGTCCGAATGTCCATCTAAAGTTGCCATAATACTTACTAATAATTCTGGAGCTGATGTCCCAAAAGACACAATGGTCAAACCAATCACTAAAGGAGAAAGTCGAAAACGCTGAGCCAAGGCAGTTGCACCCTTTACTAAGAATTCACCACCTACTATTAATACAATTAATCCCCCTATCAGGTATATATAATCCATTACTTATAAATCCTTTAGCTTAGATTTTATAAAATTATAACTCAGTTGATCAAAATAGAAAACTTCACTACCAAAGCTTTTAAAAAACCGCGCTATACTATCAACCATTGAGCCTTCAAAGTCTAAATATAAGGGGCTAGATGCATTTTCTTCTATAATCTTATTGAAAATCAACGGCATTGCTCCTGTTTTTTTCCCAATGTCAGTAATAGCCCCTGCCAAATATATTATCTGACTATTATCTTTAATAAACAATGCCCGTGCAGCAAGGCCCTCTTCATGATGAGCCTCTAAAATTATAGACTTTTTTTTCGAACCATAAAAAAGATGCTTTAGTAATAGATAGTGCTTTTCTTTCATTCCTTTAAATCGAACATGATAATCTGCTTTTAACTGCTCTATAAAGCCCTCTATATTGCTGCTTTCTCGAATATTAATTCCAGCTTTAATCCCTTTTTTAATATTCCTCTTTAAATTGGTTGAGAAACCTTTATAAATACTATCATAAGGTCTATTTAAATCTAAATGATGTGTTATACGCTGAATCTTGGATGTGCAGTCAATTGATTCGGCAAACACATTGCTCTGCACATGCGCATACTTATATCGACTTTTAATAAGTGACCAAGCTTCTGCTAATATTTTTGAAGGTATTTTTTCTTTTGAAAAAGGGCCTAATTGCTGAGTAAAAAAGGGCTGATAAACGTATTTAACCCCCATTTTCTTTGAAATCGGCAAGGGCCATATAAAGCTATAATCAGAAGCTATAAGCGCCTCCCACTTTGGTGCTACTAAATTTAAATACCATAGCATCCCATAAATGGGCTGCTTTACTTGAGAGCTAACACAGTCATTCCAAAGCTCAGTATCAATACTACTTGATGAAACAAATATAAGATCTGACTTAACTAGCATAGTTTAGTATTGCTTCATAGACTTGCTTCCAACCCTCCCATTCCTGATCATCTGTTAAATTCTGATTATGCCAAAGAGTAATCATCGTACCATTAACTTTCTTAACCTCATCTATTATTTCTTTAGATCTTTGAATAGCTGCTTCTACTTCTAAGTTCAGATAAAACTTAAGACTCACGTCCATAATAGCAAATGGAAAAACTTTTAATTTTGTTTTTCGCTCATAATCAAGGTCATAAAAATAAAATGGAGTACAAATACTTGCCCTGAATCCTACATCAGAGGCATAGCCCATGGTGTAGTCTTCTTCTATCTCCAACTCTAATAAGCGCTGATAGGTTTTTGGGAAAGCCAACTTTAAAAAATGCTGTCTTGAAATTTTTATTTCACGATTAATCAATGAAGAAAGATTTTTGAGTTCTAACTTTAGCTTATCAAAATCTTTATTAGAGGCATAAGATGGGTGAATTCCTACTTCAGCATAGTCTGATATGCTTTTGATTAACTTCTGAAAATTCTGCACATCTATTGAGATATTTTTATCAAATTCATCATAATCTCCTACTAGAAAGAAGTACTTAGCTTTAGACTTATATTGCTCTTGGTATTTTTTTAACAACTCAAAAGTATCAAAAGGATCTTTTTCTCTATTCAACAATACCCTTGTCCTAGACTTCACCCCCTCATAATCTTTATCTTTCAAAGATTTATAATACCCCCCTAAGGTTCTAATAACTCCCTTATGCCTATAGGCATAAGCACTGTCAATATCATATGTGGGTATAAACTTATAGTGACGCTTTTTGAAGTTTAAAGCTGGAAAGTAATGCATTAATATTTCCTTTAACTTTTCCGTCCAAATATTTATTAAAGGCTTTTCCAAAAATCCTCTTTGCCATGCTACACTTTGGTTTGCTGAAAATCTACCGAACTGATCATTGGTAAATGGCAAATACTCCTCATATCT
>CAJXBJ010000143.1 GCA_913050195.1 uncultured Saprospirales bacterium | reverse complement strand
CCTGGGTTGACAGACATTAAACAAACCAAATCTATATCTGACAGAACATCCTCTAACTGATTTACATTAGTATGAGGATTAACCGCTACACCAGCTTGCATACCCTCAGCTTTTATAGCTTGAACACTTCGATGCAAATGAACACACGCTTCAATATGAACACTTAATATATCTGCTCCAACTGACTTAAAGGCTTGAATATAGCGATCAGGATCAACTATCATCAAATGCACGTCCAACGGTTTTTTAGAATGCTTTTTAATAGACTTTATCACAGGCATTCCAAAAGAAATATTTGGAACGAATACTCCATCCATAACATCCAAGTGAAACCAATCAGCTTCACTAGAGTTTAACATATCTATGTCTTCTTTTAATCTAGAAAAGTCTGCCGACAATAAGGATGGAGCGACCAAATGATTCATGGCCCAAATATAGGTATTATTGAACTATAAAAACGATTTCAATATCTTATTATGAGATCCTTTTCTTAGTTTTTTAATGGCCTTTTCTTTCAATTGCCTAACACGCTCTCTACTCAGTCCTAGCTTGAGACCAATTTCTTCAAACGAAAGATATTCTGCACCATTAAGTCCAAAAAAGTGAGATAAAATTACCGCTTCTCTTGGCGACAAGGACGACAAAATTCTTTTTACCTCCATTTTTAATGAATCATCTATTAAATTATGCTCTGGACTTTTTGACTCATTATCCTCTAAGACATTCATCATATTACCTTCATCTTCCTCACCTATTGGCGCATCTAATGATACGTGTCTGCCTCCTGTTTTAATATAATCACCTACTTCATCTGGGGAGATATTCATAACTTCTGCAATTTCCTCTTCAGTCGGCTCACGTTCAAATTCTTGCTCTAACTGAGCAAAGGTTTGCTTCAACTTATTTAAAGCTCCGACTTTATTAGCTGGCAATCTTACTATCCTAGAATGCTCTGCTAGTCCTTGAAGTATTGATTGCCTAATCCACCAAACAGCATAAGAAATAAACTTAAACCCTCTTGTTTCATCAAAGCGTAAGGCTGCTTTAATGAGGCCTAAATTACCTTCATTTATAAGATCATTTAAAGACAATCCTTGATTTTGATACTGCTTAGCTACAGAAACGACAAATCTGAGATTTGATTTTGTCAAACGCTCCAATGCTTCTTGATCCCCTTCTCTTATCCTCTGTGCCAGCTCTACCTCTTGATCTGCAGTAATCAAATCCTCTTTACCGATTTCCTGTAGATATTTCTCTATAGATTGACTCTCACGATTGGTTATTTGTTTAACTATCTTTAGCTGTCTCATTTTCGAATTGATTTATAATTTGACGATTAATGATATTTCTTACGCTTTAATTTAACATTAAGTTTCCCATTAAAAGAATATTTTTTTCTCTAATAAATAATTTTACCCTAATTCAACTAATCTTAAGAAATAAACACAAAGCGCTATTTTTAGAAAACAAATTAGTAGTCACTGTATTTTTATTGGCTTACAACATATGTATATTTACACAATGAAGGAGACAATTAGGCCTCTACCCTGGACTATATTTATCGTTTTATTTGCTTTGGGAGGATGTCAAAACCATCACATAATACATAACAACAATACATTGGAAAGAAGTTCAAACGCCCTCATTAACGAATCAAGTCCTTATTTAAGACAACACGCTTACAATCCTGTTCAATGGTTAGCTTGGAACGAACAAAGCCTAAATAAAGCTCGGGAAGATAATAAACTACTTTTGGTCAGTATTGGATATGCTGCCTGCCATTGGTGTCATGTAATGGAACATGAATCTTTTGAAGATAGCACAGTGGCAGAATACATGAATAAACATTTTGTACCTATTAAGGTTGATCGAGAAGAACGACCGGATGTGGATCAAATTTATATGTCTGCAGTCCATTTGATGGGGCAACATGGCGGATGGCCACTAAATGTCATTTGTCTTCCTGATGGACGACCTATTTGGGGAGGCACCTACTTTCCGAAAAGCAAGTGGCTTAATGTGCTTGAACAAGTCAATCGCTTCTACATTAGTAAGCCTGAAAAGGCAGAAGAATATGCTCAAAAGCTTGCTCAAGGCATTAAAAGCTTAGAATTAGTGGAAAACTCTTCAGAAAAAAAGACTTTTTTAAAAGAGGATTTGGAAGCACTATTCCCAGAATGGAAAAAACGATTTGATCCTCACTATGGTGGAAAAAATGGATCCCCTAAGTTTCCAATGCCGACAAGCACTGAATATTTATTGGAGTATTATTATTATACTAATGAATCCAAGGCCCTTGAACACATAGAAAAGAGCCTTGACCATATGGCACAAGGGGGAATTTATGACCAAGTGGGTGGCGGCTTTGCACGTTATTCAACAGATCACAAATGGCATGTTCCGCATTTCGAAAAAATGCTTTATGACAATGCCCAACTTATCAGTCTTTACTCCCATGCATTTCAACTAACAAAAAAACCTCTATATAAAGAAGTTGTCTATGAATGCATTGAGTTCATCAAACGTGAACTTAAGGATAAAAATGGCGGCTTTTATGCCTCCCTGGATGCTGATAGCGAAGGTGAAGAAGGCAAATTCTATATATGGACAAAAGATCAGATTGAAACTATTTTAGGTGAAGAAGCTACATGGTACTCTAAGCTATATGGGGTAAGCACTTACGGCAATTGGGAGCATGGAAAAAATGTACTTATGAGAGAAGAATCCTTAAGTCAATTTGCTAAGAAAATGAACTGGACTAGAAGTGATTTGGTAAAAAAACTCAAAAATTGCAATCAATTATTACTGGCTGAACGCTCAAAAAGAATACGCCCTGGGCTAGATGACAAAATATTGACATCATGGAATGGTCTTATGCTTAAAGGCTTAGTGGATGCCTATCTTGCATTTAATGAAGACTATTTCATAGAATTAGCTTTAGAGAATGCAAATTTTATTAAAGAAAATTTAACTAAAAGAGACCACAGTTTATGGCGAAGTCATTGTAAAGGAGAAGCTAAGATTAATGCATTTTTAATTGACTATGCAACAGTTATCGATGCTTACATCTATTTATACCAAGCAAGCTTGGACTTTAAATGGTTAAAAGAAGCTAATAATTTAGCAGAATACTGCATCGAGCACTTTTATGAAACAAATAGCGGTATGTTTTACTATACTTCTGATAAAGACCCGGAACTAATTGCACGAAAGTTTGAATTAAGCGATAATGTGATTCCTGCATCTAATTCAATACTCGCCAAGGCTCTTTTAAAATTAGGTAGAATATATGACAACAATCAATACACTATGATAAGTGAGCGTATGTTGCAGAATATGTGGAAAGATGCTCAAAAAAATGTGGTCTACTATTCAAACTGGTTAAGCTTAGCTATACATCAGAGCTCAAAGCAGTATGAAATTGTTATTATTGGCGAAAAAGCAAAAGCAATCATTTCTGAAGCCCACAAAGAGTACCA
>CAJXBJ010000142.1 GCA_913050195.1 uncultured Saprospirales bacterium | reverse complement strand
GGGCTTCATAATAAGAATTAAGTCCTTCATCCATCCATGGGTAATCTCGTTCATTGGAGGCCAAAATACCTTGAAACCAATTGTGCCCTACCTCGTGAGCAATAATTTCATCTAAAACCTTATGATCTAAAATATTATCTCCGATAATAGTAATCATAGGATACTCCATACCCCCTCCTGCTAATAACGGGCCCTGAACTGCTGTACAATGTTCGTAAGGATAATCTCCTAACCATTTAGAAAAATAAAATAACGCATCATTAACATAACCTGAAACATGTTGCCAAGAGTCAATATCTTTCTCATAAAACAAGGCCCAGCTTCGCACCTCCTTACCACTTTCAAGCTTTGCGGTAGACGAATGCACTCTATAATCCTTACTCGCAAACCAAGCAAAATCATGTACATTATCCTGAGTGTATTTCAAAATTTTCCTTCCTTTTCTATTTGTAAATTCATCACTAAAGCTCTTTCCTTCTTTAATAAAGGCTTTAGTTTCTTCAGAAAGGGAATGCATATATTCTACCTCTTCTTCATCCTGAAGAATCCCTGTGGCACCAACCACATAATTTGCAGGAATATCTATATACACTTCAAATGATCCAAATTCAGCATAAAACTCACCCTGATCTCTGTACGGCATAGGGTGCCAACCATTAAAATCATAAACAGCGGGTTTTGGATACCATTGACATATTTGATAATCTTGCTTTACATGACCAAGCCTTGAAAATGTATGAGGTATCTTAACATAAAATGGTGTTTCAATTAAACACTTTTTTCCAGGCATTAGAGGTGAACGCAACTTAAGCAATGCAATGTCCGGATTTGATGCGTCATATTCCATTTTAATAGCTCTTTTATCTATTTTAAATGATAAACGATCTATATAACCCCTCTCTTGTTTTGAGGAAAGATGAAAATCAACTTTACCATTATTAGCTTGCTCTTGAGCGTAAGCTGTAGAACGATGCTTGTAAGCGTTCGGCCATAAATGCATATAAATCTCCCTCAATGTATCAGGAGAGTTATTAACATATTCTAATTCTATTTTCCCCTTTAAAGTATGTTGATTATCATCTAGCTTAACCTCTATTTTATAATTAACTTCTTGCTGCCAATAGGTCCGTTGCCCATCAAGTGAAATTGGCAATAAAAACACCAAGATAAAAAGTGAAATTGAATAGCTTTTCATAAGATTATACAAAGAATGAAGTGTTAAAATAATGTATTTAGCTTATAATTGCCTCAAAAAAGCGTAATTTTACTTTTTAAAACCTAAGTTTTTAAAGATATGTCAAACCTACTTTTATTTATGTCTTTAGGGGGCACGGAAATATTCGTTATTTTATTGGTTGTTTTGTTATTATTTGGTGGCAAAAAAATCCCAGAACTAGCAAGAGGAATTGGGAAAGGCATACGCGAGTTCAACGCAGCTAAATCTTCTGTCAAATCAGAGATAGAGGAAGGAATGCGCACAGAGAACACACCTAACAGCAAGGAAGACTAATGTCAAAAATCCCATGCTCGCTTGGCAGTATACAAACTGCTTTAAATTCTGGCGATTTACAGCTTACAGATGTCGTAGAATTTCACATAGCCCAGATTAAAAAAAACAAGCATTTGAATGCCTTTAATTCTGTCTATGAAGAGGAAGCACTATCTAAGGCTAAAAAGATTCAGCTAAAAATCCAGGATAAAAGTGCTGGTGTTTTAGCTGGCTTAGTTATTGGATTAAAAGACAATATTGCTTTCAAGGACCATCCACTTCAAGCATCATCTAAAATTTTAAACGGATTTCAGTCTATTTATAATGCTACAGCTACTGAAAGACTAATTAATGAAGATGCTATTATAATTGGAAGCCTTAATTGCGATGAATTTGCAATGGGCTCAACAAATGAAAACTCTCACTTTGGCCCTGTTTTAAACCCTCATGATGAAAGCAGAGTACCTGGAGGATCCTCTGGAGGGTCAGCTGTAGCAGTCGCAAAAGACATGTGCCTAGTATCCCTTGGAACAGATACTGGTGGATCTGTAAGAATGCCTGCAGCCTATTGTGGTGTTTTAGGGCTAAAACCGACCTATGGAAGGATATCTCGCTATGGCATTATTGCATATGCTTCTTCTTTTGATCAGGTAGGCATTTTTGCAAAAAACACAGAAGACTGTGCAAAAGTTTTGAGTGTCATTTCTGGGGAAGACCCAAAAGATGCAACCTCATCTAAGCAGAAAATTGACAGTTATGAAAAACACTTATTGGAAGACAAAAAATATTCTATAGCCTTTCTAAATGACTGCATAGAAACTGATAATCTTGATTCAGAAATAAGAACATCCTTTAAGGTTGTTGAGAGAACCTTAAAGAATTTAGGGCATCAAACAAATAAGGTTGATTTTGAACTTATTGATTATTTGGTTCCAGCCTATTATATCTTAACGACCGCGGAAGCCTCATCTAATTTAGCGCGTTATGATGGAATACATTTTGGCCACAGGAGCGACGAAGTCCAAGGTGTTGAAAATACCTATATCCATAGCCGCTCCGAAGGTTTTGGACCAGAGGTTAAACGAAGAATCATATTAGGCACGTTTGTTTTGAGCTCAGGTTATTATGACGCTTATTACAATAAAGCAAAACGTGTTAGGCGAATGATTAAGGAAGCAACAGAGAAAATATTAGATGCTCATGACTTTATAATATTGCCATGCACAACAGACACTGCATTTAAAATAGGTGAAAAAATAGATGACCCTGTAAAGATGTATCTTTCTGATATATATACTGTTCAAGCAAACCTTGTTGGAATACCCGCTATTTCTATACCTTTATTTAAACATTCAAACGGAATGCCTTTTGGACTCCAAATAATGAGTAAGAGATTTAGTGAAAATGAGCTACTAGCTTTCAGTAAACAGCTTTTGGATAAATTTGAGAACGACTCTATTCCAGAGCTTTAATTAATGCCTAAAAAGTCTTAAAGTTTTTAGTTTGATTATTATGAAACAAACGAGCTTATTGTGCGTTGTAAACGCTCAAAAAGATAATACATAACTGGTACAACCACCAAGGTTAAAAAAGTCGCAAAAGTAAGCCCAAAGATAACAGTCCAAGACATTGGACCCCAAAACACAACATTGTCACCCCCAAAGAAAATATTTGGATCATTTTCACTAAAAAGCGTATAAAAATTGATGTTCATTCCTGTTGCTAGTGGAATTAAGCCTAGAATAGTAGTTATGGCAGTGAGCAATACAGGACGTAAGCGGGTACGACCTGCATCTACAATGGCATCAATGAGCTCTGGCACTGGCAATAAAGACTTTTCTTCAAGCCCTAGTTCTGCTTTTTTACGCAAAATCAATTGCTTAATAAAGTCAATTAAAACGATTGCATTATTTACTACAATACCAGCAAGAGATATAATGCCGATCATAGTCATTATTATAACAAACTCCATTCGAAAAATAACCAAACCAAGAAACACTCCAATGAAAGAGAATATGACTGTAACTAAAATGATAAATGGCGTCGAAGCTG
>CAJXBJ010000141.1 GCA_913050195.1 uncultured Saprospirales bacterium | reverse complement strand
GCATCTGTACCAATCAAACGATATATTCCACTTTGAGAAGGAGAAAATGAAACTCCATCAGTAACACTATTGTCCCAAGAATAAGTACTTGCTCCACTACCGCGAAGTATTATTGAATCACCTGAACATATGGATACGTCTGCTCCTGCATTAACAGATGGAAATTCATTTATAGCAATATTGTCGGTGGTTTCGTTAGAACACCCATTCTGATCTACATAAATATAATTTAATTCAATATTTCCTGGGGTATAAACGGAAGGGTCAAAAATGGATATGGTATCATTTAAAATTTGATAAATCCCTCCACTTGGCTGACCCATGTCTAAAATAAAACTAGAATCATTGGCACAATAGGGACCTAATTGGTTTAAAGAAACTATTGGGATGTCGTATATTTCAAATGTAATTAGGTCTGTGGAAGTACCACAAGAATTTGTAAATGTATACGCTAAACTATGCGTTCCTGCACCTAGTTCTGCGGGTTTTAAGGAATCTTTTTGTATACCGTCTATTTTGTATACTCCTCCAATAGGTGTACCAACAGTTAATGGTACGTTTTCATCATTTACGCAAAAGTTGCTTATAGATGTTAATTGTGCGTTTTCATTAGCGTCAACTTTAATTACTTGAGTGGTTTGATGGTGTTCTTGTATTTTATTTCTGCAACTTTAGGTTTGATCAATTTAATGATGGTTATTGTGCCAAGAATGCGCAATGATTTAGGTCACGAAGATTTACCAAAAATAAATGCAACATTTTTTGGTGGCATAACTCAGTTTGGCAATGTTTTAGACTATGCTAAGTACTTAGCTGACACGACAGACGACAACGAAAATACATTTAAAATGTTTGCTGCTCAATTGTATGCGCTCGGTCATATTAATTCTTATAAAAATCTTCACATGAGAAGAGCGATCATTTTCTTTGGCATTGCTATTATAAGTGAGCTTATCATCATTATGCTGATGACATGGGGTCTTACCTGGTCAGCTCTATTCAGATAAATGCCTGAATCGCAAATAGTTTTTTCTACCGATCCAGACTTTAACAAGCAGAAAAAAAGTCCAAACAATTCCGCTTCTCACCATTCTCAAGATTTAAGAGTGCATTTGGATAGAAGGGGTGGCGGTAAAATAGTCACTATAATTAGAGGGTATAAAGGTACATCAAAGCAACTACTAAAACTATGCAGCTCATTAAAGAAAAAGTTTTCTATCGGTGGGACTGTAAAAGATGGAACAATTTTACTTCAAGGTAATATTAGAGATAAATTAATAAGCTATTTGATTAATGAAGGTTTTAACGCAAAACCCTCAGGTGGATAAAATAAAGTGACTAATTTATTTTAATTGATAAGTTTATTTAGCTTTTGTCTCAACATAATTAGGAAATATATGTATTTAAAATCAAATATAGCAATGTTCAGTGCTTTCGTATTTTTTTCATGCGCAGAAATGAAACCAGAAGGCAATTCTGTTACTTTTTTAATTACTGCAAATGTTCGGGGTCAACTTGACCCCTGTGGATGAAAAGCCAATCCCCTAGGCGGTCTGCCTAGAAGAGCAACGTACATAAATCAGGTTAAGAGCAGCGGTATAGACCCAATTTTGATTGATGCTGGAGACTCAATGTTTGAAAGCTATTATTTTGCAAAAGGAAAAGAGGCATCTGCAAAGCTAAGAGCTAAGACTGTTATTGAACACACTTCAAAAATGGGTGATTATTACTACAATGTTGGAGTTCAGGATTTTACAGCTGGACTCGATTTCATTAAAGATATTCAAAATGAATCAAGTGTGCATTTTTTATCTGCAAATCTATATGATGAAAAGTCAGACACTTTGCTTTTCAAGGATCATATTGTACTAGAGCGTGATAATTTAAGAATTGGAATGTTTGGAGTAGCACGCGAACTTCAAATTGATCTTGAAGGCGTTAGGGTTGACAACTATATTGCAACCGCTAAGAAGAAAATAGACGAACTTAGACCTGAGGTCGACATTTTAGTTATGCTTGTAAATGCTACTCAAACACATTTTGGTCCCCATGTTAAAGAGCTAAACGGTGTAGATTATATTTTCTCAAGCCTTGACGAATCAAGAACTCGTCCTGAGATTCAGCAGGTAGCAGGTAAACCTTTGGAATACAAAATGGGAGTCCAAGGTAAGTACATTGGAAGATGCGATATAAATATTATTGAAAAAAATAAGCCTATCATTGATGTTAGCAACCAAAAAATGATGTTAAGTGTTTTTACTGAAAGATTAGAAAAACTTCAACAGCGTGATCCAAAAAGAAAGATTGAAGATATTTACAAAAACAGTCCGAATGTGTTAGCCTCTATACAAAGGTTTCGAGCTGGCATAGAATCTGCTAACGCAACATTAAGCAAGGTTGTAAACACCTCGCATTTCACACTTTTTCCATTGAGTGGATCTGTTGAAAGCGAGAAAAAGATTTTAAAAGCTGTCGATAAGGTTCTAGATGAGTGCAAAACCTTAGATGAGAAGTCTGTCGCATTGTCCTCTTGAATGAATTTTAAAAATCATATTTCACAAGTCTACTTTATTCTTGCTATATCAATAACTGCAAGCTTTGCTGTTAATATTTTAAGACCCAATTCAATTCCGTTTTTAGCTAAAGAGTTAGAGCAAGTTGAAAATATTGACTTTGACTCAGATGAACCTTTACTGCTAACAATATCTCTTGATCAGGCTAAAGAGTTTTATGATAGAAATACCTTGTTCCTTGATGCACGAGATGAGGTTTATTTCAATAAAGGTCATATTAGGGGAGCAATAAAAAATGTTTTCTTTATGGAGCTTTTATTTAATATTGAATCAATGCAGTCAAAAGAAGATCCTCTAGTTGTTTATTGTGGCGACCCAGGATGTGGCGATAGCGAGGATCTCGCGTATAATTTGCAGGATGCTGGGTTTACAAAATTATATGTTTTTAAAGGCGGCTGGTTAGAGTGGTCAGCGGCTAATTTCCCTAGTGAAAGTATAGATTGATGTCACAATATTTCAGAGGACCGCTCGTACTAGCAAGTAGGTTGATTTTAGGCGGGGTATTCATCTATGCTAGCATTGACAAAATTATTAATCCTGGAGACTTTGCCAAAATAGTTGGAAACTACCATGTTTTACCATTTGGTTTAGAGAATCTCATGGCAATTGTTCTTCCTTGGCTTGAGCTCATTGCTGGAATTTGTCTAATAATTGGCGTTATGGTTGATGGATCTACAATCCTAGTAGTTCTCATGAATATCGTATTTATTTTTGCTATTACACAGGCTTTAGCTAGGGGGATAAGTATCGAGTGCGGATGTTTTTCGGTTAGTAGTGATGCAGGTAGTGCTATTGGAATTAAAACAATTCTAAGAGATATTGGTTATTTATTTTTAGCTTATATAGTATACCATCGTAAAGATCGAAAAATAGAGTTTTTTCCAAAATCTATTTGAAAGTGCCAATCTATAAGTTTAATTTTTTACCCTTATTGCGAGAGTAGCTCAGCTGGTAGAGCACCACCTTGCCAAGGTGGATGTCGCG
>CAJXBJ010000140.1 GCA_913050195.1 uncultured Saprospirales bacterium | reverse complement strand
TGTCTGAAATTGGAAGAGAACCAACACCAAATGAATTAGCAGATAGATTACATATGCCATTAGACAAAGTTAAGAAAGTGCTAAAAATAGCAAAAGAACCAATTAGCCTTGAAACCCCAGTTGGTGATGAAGAAGATAGTTCTTTAGGAGATTTCATTGAGGATAAAAATGCTCTTATTCCCATTGATGCAGCTGTAAAAAGTTCTTTGCGTGATACAACAACAAGAATTCTTTCTTCCTTGACACCAAGAGAGGAAAGAGTTTTGAGAATGCGTTTTGGGATTGGTATGAATAGTGATCATACCCTCGAGGAAGTTGGACAACAATTTAGTGTGACAAGAGAAAGAATAAGGCAAATTGAAGCTAAGGCTTTAAGAAAGTTAAAGCACCCTACTAGAGCAAGAAAACTCAAAACTTTCTTAGACGAATAATGGAATTGACATTACTTGGGACTGGGTGTCCAAGTGTTGATTACAAAAGATGTGGTTCAGCAAACATTGTAAGCACAAGGTATGTAAAAATACTAGTTGATTGTGGGTCAGGTGTTACCCAACGATTAAATGAAGCAAATATTTCTTCAGCTAATATTGATGCATTATTTTTGACTCATCTACACTCTGATCATGTTGTTGATCTTTACCAATTAATTATATCTTCTTGGCATTCATATAGAACAAAGCCTTGGAAAATATATGGACCAAAAGGTACAAAGAAATTTGTAAAGAAAATTATGGATGCTTTTCAAGATGAAAGGAAGTTAAGAATATCTTATGAATCAAGATCTTCAATAAAAGCCTTTGATATTCAAGTAACCGAATTTAATTCTAATGGTAGTTATTCATTCAAAGATTTAAAAGTAAAATATTTTGAAGTTGATCATAAACCCGTAAAATATGCATATGGATTTTCATTCTTTAATAATTCAAAAAAACTTACCATTAGTGGAGATACAAGACCTTGTGAAAATTTAATGAAATATGCTTATAAATCAGATGTATTACTTCACGAAGTTTTTGTTGAGGGTGAAATTAAGGAAATTAATAAAATGAGAACAAAAAAAACACTACATAATGTTAAAAAATATCATACATCTTCATCTCAAGTTGGCAAAGTTGCATATATTACTCAATGTAAAAAATTGATCTTAACTCATTTTGTACCAACAAGATTTAATATTCCAAGACTAAAAAAAATAGTCAGAAAAGATTTTGGCAAAGACCCAGTTATTGGGAAAGATTTGTTGAAAATAAATATTTAGCCAACCTTATTCAAAAATTTATCAAATTCTTCATCTTTAATTTCAACAATATTTGATTTTGTTGGGAATTTGTTTGTATTAACGTCTTTGACATAACTTTTAATTCCCTCAATTGTGTCATCTAAAAGTTTTTCATATGATTTATTTGTATCTTTAAAAATTTTAGCATGGCGAGGCACTCTTTCTGTGTTGGTGCCAATAACATCTTGAATAAATAAAAATTCTACATCACATTTTGGTCCGCTTCCCATTGATAATGTAAGTAAATTAACCCTCTTAGTAATTAGTTCGGCTACTCGGTCTGGAACGCATTCTACTTCAAGACCTATTGCACCGGCATTATCATACGAAATAGCATCTTGATAAACTTTGAATGCAGACTCAGCATCTTTACCAACAGCTTTAAAACCACCAGTCCATGTACTCTTATATGGTATGAGCCCAATATGACTGACTGCTGGTAAACCTTCATTCCGAAGCGCCTCTACATATTTTGGACTATTTCCACAGTAAACAGCATCTGCCCCATTGTCTCTTGCTATTAGCGCAGCATCTATAGCTCTTTCAGGTGATGACAGTTGACCAAGCCCATATATCATAAAAGTATTTGGCGCAGCTTCTCTAATATCTTTTATATGCGCATCTCTAAACCATCTATTTGTTGGAACTCCAGTTCTAAGAGTTTCTTTTTTAAAAGATACAATTTGGATATCTATACCAGCTTTCTCAGCTGCGTAAGCCTCAAGAGCATTTGTCACATATAATTCGGTTAACTTAACTTTTCCTTTTTTCTCAAATAAATCTTTAACAGTTAGTTTGGTCATTAATAATATTTAGGTAAGTAGTTCCCATGTGCTTCAATCATTTTATCAGTCATATCATATATTTCATCTATTGTTAAATTTGCACCTGTTAAGGGATCAAGCATAGCCGCATGATAAATATGCTCTCTTTTTTTAGTAAGCGCAGCTTCCGCAGTAAGTATTTGAACATTTATATTTGTTCTCATTAAAGCAGCTAATTGCTCTGGTAATTTTCCTATTTTTTCAGGTTTAAATCCATTAGAATTAATAGTGCAAGGCACTTCTACACAACAATTTGATGGGAGGTTATCTATATAACCTTCATTCATTATGTTCGCATTTATTGTAATTTCATTACCATTTACAATTCCATCAACAATATAGGATGCGTATTCATTACTTCTGCTAAGTGGTTGATTATAAATTGGAGACATATCTTTTTCCAAATCATTCCATAATTTAATATTATTCTCACATCTATCTATGTACTCCTCAATAGGAATTTTATATTTTTCAATCACATCATTTCTATTTTTTTTGATAAACCACGGTACATATTCAGCAAAGTGTTCACTTGATTCTGTAACAAAATATCCAAATCTTTTTAAAATTTCATATCGTACTTTTTCATATAGAATTTTGTTTGACTCGTTATCAACTTTATTACTTCTTGAAGACTCCTTTTCATTACTAACAATCTTATCAGCTAATAATTTTAATTTTGGATATAAATCCTCATTAGGTTTTCCTTCTATTTTTTTTTCAAATTTTTTATAGAAAGCCATATGATTTATTCCAGCACACGAATATTCAATGTTGTTAATATCTTCGTTTAAATCTTTTGCTAACATTTCAGCAGTTCCTTGAACTGAATGACATAAACCCATTACTTTAAGTTCTGGAAAAGCTTTATTGATTGCAATCATATTTGAACACATAGGGTTAACGTATTGTAACCATATAGCTTTTGGACAAATTTCCATTATGTCTTTTGCAATATCAAGTAGTACAGGAATTGTTCTCAAACCTCTCATTATTCCACCAATACCGAGAGTGTCTGCTATGGTTTGTTTTAAACCAAATTCATTTGGAATTTTAAAATCAATAATAGTAGATGGATTATAGCCACCAACTTGAATTGTAGTTTGAACAAAATCTGATCCTTTTAAAGACTCTTTTCTATTAGTATGAGATGTAATTATTGGAGAAGCTTCTAGTTTTTTTGAAATTATATTAAGTAATTCATGTGATGCTTTTAGTCGAACAGGATCTATATCATGGAGAGCAATCTCTATTTTCTTAAAATTATTAATTGATAAAATGTCAGTTACTATATTTTTTGTAAATACAGCACTACCTGCACCAATAATAGTTAGCTTAGTCATTAAATTTATGTATAATAAAAAAAACCATATTACTAAATTTTTTTTTGTATATAAGGCTTTTTAGGGCTCTTAGCTCAGTTGGTTAGAGCGCCCCGCTCATAACGGGGTGGTCCGG
>CAJXBJ010000139.1 GCA_913050195.1 uncultured Saprospirales bacterium | reverse complement strand
GTGTTCAGGAGGAGTTTAAAGATATTGGCGATGTGAGTCTTTATTCAATAAGTATCGATCCGACTCATGATTCAGAACAGGTTTTAGGGACTTATTCAAGGAAATATGATGCCTTAGATTCAATGTGGTATTTTATGACGGGCAATAAGGACTACATATATGATTTTGCACAAAAAGGAGTCAAGTTATCAGCAGTTGAAGAGGGTCAAGGAGAAGGTGGATTTATTCATAGTGATCGATTGGTTCTTGTTGATAAAGAAGGTGTGATTCGTGGATATTATCATGGAACTGATGAGCTTGATGTAGAGCGCCTTATTGTAGAAATAAGGATGTTAATTAAAGAAGAAAGGGTAAACAAAAGGTTAGAAAATGAAGCTTCATAATGTAAATAAGGTATTAGGTCTCGCATTATTATTATTGTTGCTGTGTGTTTTTCCTGAGGCTCAGGCTCAATGTGCAATGTGTAAAGCACAAGCAGTAACAGGTCTTCAAGGTGATAGTCCTGATCCCATGGGTCTTAATATGGCAATAATGTATCTCTTCTTTACGCCATATTTAATTGTCGGGGTTATCGCATACTTCCTGTACAAGAATCGTGTTAAGACATAAAAAAAGCCCTTATTGTATATAAAGGCTTCTTTGTTGCTTCTTATTTAAATAGTCTAAGCGCTTTGTGACTTAATTAGATTTAATGCAGAACCAGCCTTAAACCATTCAATCTGTTGTTCATTATATGTATGATTAACGCTAATACTATCAGAACTACCATCTTTATGCTCAAGAGTTACACTTAAGGGCTTACCTGGAGCAAAGTGTTTTAAGTCTGTAAAATGTATTAAATCATCTTCTTGAACCTTATCATAGTCTGCTTCATTAGCGAACGTTAATCCTAGCATGCCTTGCTTTTTAAGATTGGTCTCATGAATTCTTGCAAATGACTTGACAATAACCGCACAAACACCAAGATGTCTTGGTTCCATAGCAGCATGTTCCCTAGATGAGCCTTCACCGTAGTTGTGGTCACCAACTACAACTGTAGGGACACCAGCTGCTTTATAGGTTCTAGCTGCCGCGGGAACTTCGCTATAATTACCAGTTAATTGACTTTTAACCTTATTTGCTTCACCATTAAACGCATTCATCGCTCCTATCAGGCAATTATTGGAAATATTGTCTAAATGCCCTCTAAACTTTAACCATGGTCCAGCCATAGAAATGTGATCAGTTGTACATTTACCGGCTGCTTTAATAAGCAAACGGCAATTTTCAATATTTCCACCATCCCACGGCTTGAAAGGACTTAGGAGTTGTAATCTGTCTGATGTTGGTGAAACAATTACTTCTATATTGCTTCCATCTTCAGCAGGCTCTTGATAACCATTATCTTCAACTGCAAAGCCTTTAGATGGAAGTTCATCCCCAGTAGGTTCTGCAAGCATAATATCTTCACCGTTTTCATTGGTTAAGCTATCCTTTAATGGATTAAAATCTAGTTTTCCCGATATGGCAACAGCAGTTACTATTTCTGGGGATGCCACAAAAGCCATGGTATTTGGATTTCCATCTGCTCGCTTTCTGAAGTTTCTATTGAACGAATGAACAATAGAATTCTTTTCCTCTTTTTCTGCACCTGGTCTTGCCCATTGACCAATACATGGACCACAAGCATTTGTGAAAATTCGGACAGATTCAAACTTCTCAAAAGTATCCATTAGGCCATCCCTTTCTGCAGTAAATCGTACTTGTTCAGAGCCAGGATTTATTCCTAAAATTGCCTTTGGCTTAACACCTTTACTCACAGCATCCTCTACAATAGATGCTGCTCTAGATAAATCTTCATAGGAAGAATTGGTGCAAGAACCAATTAAGGCCCACTCTACGTCTGTAGGCCAATCATTCTTAGCTGCCGCTTCTTTCATTTTACTAACTGGTGTAGCTAAATCAGGTGTGAAAGGGCCATTTAAGTGAGGGGTTAAGTTGTCCAAGTTTATTTCAATAAGTTGATCAAAATATTGCTCAGGATTTGCATATACCTCATCGTCTCCTGTTAAATGTTCGGCTATATTATCAGCCAAAGCTACGATATCCTCTCTGTCAGTAGCATTTAAATATCGTCGCATAGAATCATCATAACCAAAAGTAGAAGTAGTTGCCCCTATCTCAGCGCCCATATTACATATAGTGCCTTTGCCGGTGCATGAAATTGAACGTGCGCCTTCTCCAAAATATTCAACAATACAACCTGTTCCACCCTTTACAGTGAGTATATCAGCTACCTTTAAAATAATATCCTTAGGTGCGGTCCAACCATTAAGTCTACCTGTTAATTTAACGCCAATGAGTTTTGGGAATTTCAACTCCCAAGGCATCCCTGCCATAACATCAACAGCATCAGCACCACCAACACCAATTGCAACCATGCCTAGACCACCAGCATTTACTGTGTGTGAATCAGTACCTATCATCATTCCGCCTGGAAATGCATAATTTTCAAGAACAACCTGATGAATAATTCCAGCACCTGGCTTCCAAAATCCAATACCATATTTATTACAAACAGAGCTCAGAAAGTTATAGACCTCATTATTGCTATTTATTGCAGCTTGTAAATCTTTATCAGCCCCAATTTTTGCTTGAATAAGATGGTCCGCATGAACAGTACTTGGAACGGCAGCTTTTGCCTTACCTGCTTGCATAAATTGTAAGAGTGCCATTTGAGCTGTCGCATCCTGCATAGCTACTCGATCTGGCGCAAAATCCACATAATCCTTTCCTCTTTTATACATAGATGTAGGGTTTCCATCCCATAGATGGGAGTATAAAATCTTTTCAGAAAGAGTAAGGGGTTTGTTTAAGATTTCTTTTGCTTTATTTACACGTTCTGGAATACGTGCATAAATCTCTTTGATCATGCCTAAGTCAAATGCCATTTAAAATGATGTTTATATGAATAAATATAATGTCCAATTATTGATTGTTGAAGATACGAAATTGCTTAATTTTTCTTTGACTACGGACATAAAAAAAGCCGCTCGATGGCGGCTTTACTATTTTTAGTTAAAGTAGTAAATACTATTCAGCAACTACGTTAAACTTAACATCTACTTTTAATTCGCGATGAAGCTCAACAGAAGCTGTATATGCTCCAATAGTTTTGATATCGCCTTGAATACTTACTTTCTTTCTTTCTACTACAATACCTGCTTGTTTTTTGATAGCATCAACTAATTGGATACTTGTAACAGAGCCAAAAATCTTTTCACCATCTTTAGCTACTTTTGCACCGACGTTAATGCTTGCTTTATTAATAGCATCTGCACTAGCTTTGGCCTCTTTGTAAATAGCCTCCGCTTTGTGCTGCTGCTGTCTCATATTTTCAGCATGTACTTTTCGATTGGTTTCATTTGCAATTACGCCATACCCCTGAGGGATTAAATAATTACGTCCGTAACCGTTTTTAACGTTCACAATGTCGTTCACCTCACCGAGGTTTTCAACATTTTTCTTCAAAATGATTTCCATCTCTGCTTACTTTAAGTTGTCCGTAACATAAGGTAGCAAACCAATGTGACGCGCTCTTTTTACAGCTGTAGCCACTCTTCTTTGCCATTTTAAAGAATTACCCGTAATTCTTCTTGGAAGCACTT
>CAJXBJ010000138.1 GCA_913050195.1 uncultured Saprospirales bacterium | reverse complement strand
TATCTATAACAGATAGAAAAAAAGATGTGATATTTGTGAAAGGCTTCAATGTATTTCCTCGAGAAATTGAAGAACAATTAATGTCTCAATCAAATATTTCTTCCGTTTGTGTTGTCGGGAAACAGGATGACCGAAGCGGGGAGACACCTGTTGCATTCATTACCCTTAAGACTAATGTAGATATCTCTATAATTAAGAAATATTGCAAGGATACAATGCTACCCTACAAGGTTCCTTCAGAATTCATAGTTTTAGAAAATTTACCATTAACCCCAGCAAAAAAAGTTGATAGAGTGGCATTAAAAGCCAAGTTGACTTGACGAGCACTTCTAAGGTTGTGGGTCAAGACTTTGCAGATATCAAAGAGAAATGTTTTTCCATGTTTATATTTCTTCCACACATTAGAGCTACGGAAGGTCCGTTAGGTTTAAACTTTTTATTCAAAAGTGATGCAATAGCTACCGCTCCAGCCCCTTCAACTATTTGTGACTCATGCCAATAGGCATAGTGTATTCCATCCGCTATTTCTTTTTCGCTTACCAGAACTATCTCATCAACTAGTTGTTTTGTAAGTTCGAAAGTGTACTTATTATCAAGACCAATACCTCCTGTTAGAGCATCAGCAAGACTTTCCTCTTCTTTAACAAAAATTGGTTTTCCTGCTTTTTGAGATTCATACATTGCTGCACCCCTATCCATCGAAACTCCAATTACTTTTAAGTTTCGGTTCAAGCTCTTTAAGGCCCTGGAAACTCCACAGATCAATCCACCTCCAGATAAGGGAACAAAAGCAAAATTTAGTTTAGGAATTTGTTGATGAATCTCTAGCCCTAAAGTCCCCTGACCCGCTATAACATCAATATTATCAAATGGAGAGACGTAGGTCATCCCCTCTTCAATTGAGAGTCTATCAGCTTCTAGTTGTGCTTCATCTTGATTTGTTCCAATTAATCTCACTTCTGCACCCAGCGCTTTTATTCCCTCAATCTTATTATTAGGAACAAGTTTGGACATGCATATTATACATCTTATTTTCATCAAATTAGCGGCAAAAGCTAGTCCCCGGCCATGGTTTCCGGTAGACAACGCTACCACTCCTGCTTTTTTTTGCGCTGGACTTAGGTTTGATATTGCGTTAATTGCACCCCTGATTTTAAAGCTTCCCGTTATTTGTTGATTTTCTAATTTCAAATATATATGCTCCCCAACTGCCTCTGATAAAGCCTTAGAATGGACTGCTGGAGTTGTGATTATATGCTTAGAAACTATCTTCTCTGCACGTACTATATCTTCAAATAAAAGCATTTCTTACTATTCTCTGGTTAATGGTCTATAATTTCGGATCATCTTGGTTTTTATTATGGCTTTTTTTTGATACGATAACAATATGATCTCAAAAAGCTTCAATAAGAATATTTTAAAAGAGAAAATAGGGTTAGCTGGCTGTGGAAATATGGGTTTACCTATGCTTAATGCAATGTTGTCAAAAAATATTGATGCAAAGGGATATGATATTGAAAGAAAGACATCTTTATTAAGCTTAGGAAAAGACTTCGTAAGTTCTAAGAAGAAGTTTCTTGATGATAGGAATATTATAATTAGCGTAGTTAGAGACGCATCAGATACCGCAGAGTTGTGTCAAGGAAACAATGGGTTATTTGAGCAGCAGTCTAGTAAAGTTTTAATTATTGCCTCGACACTGTCACCAAAGTTTGTGATGGATTTAAGAAGCAAGGCGCCCAAAAACATTACGATTATTGACGCCCCCATGTCTGGTGCAACAATCGCTGCTCATGAAGCAAGACTGACTTTTATGGTTGGGTGTGAAAAAGTTTTTTTCAATTATATTGAGGCTCTCTTAGGAGTGATGGGTGCTCGAATAAACCATATTGGAAATTATGGATCAGGTATGATGGTAAAAGTTCTTAATAATTTTATTGCCGCAAGTGCTGTTGTATCTGTTAGGCATGTGTTGCACCAGGCTCAAAAGTTTGAGCTTGATATAGATGCTTTGTTCAAGACTATTGACACTTCTTCTGGTCAAACTTGGTTTGGTACAAATAGGGCAGATATAGAATGGTTTAAAGAAAACTTCGAAGATGATAATACTATGGGTATTCTTAAAAAGGATGTGGAGGCGTATGTTGATTCATTTGAAAATGAATCCGATTTGGACAATTTTGTATCAGGTGAACTTAGTGCCTCTATTATCAAAGCTATAAATAATATGCCGGCAACAAAATGAATTAGAGTGTCTAAAAAAGCATTGTCTTTTTTGGGTTTATTTTTTGGAAAAATCATCAGCCATTCTTAATGAGTTCATAAACTCAGCGCGCCTAAGAACCAAATATAAAATAAGCTGAACTAGAGGTTTTTCACTTTTCAAATTTTTTTCAATTATATCTTCATCAATTGTCCTGATAAGGCAGTTTTCTAGGGCAAATGCACTGTTATTATGTTTTTTGCCTCTTATCAGTGTACTTTCCCCAAAGCATGTTCCCATTGTTAAAGTTGCTAACTCCCTATTATTTTTTGTAAATAATTGCACGCTTCCTTTTTCCAGGAAATACATTCTATTATTTGAGAAACCACTTCTGAAAATCCATGTGCCCTCTTCAAACTTTCTAAGCTTTGTCTCTTTCTCATTTTTTAAAAGAAATTTTTCTTCAAAAAGTAGGGGTGCCTTATCATCATCAGAAACTTGAAAAATTCTTCTTAAGCTGTATTTTATGATGGATTTTGCAAGAGGCCCTGCGCTATTAATTTGACTTCTTACTGGATCGCCAGACAGGCGGTAAAGATCAACTTGTTTATAGCGCCTATACTTTAGTTCATTTGGTCGCCCCAGGATTGTTTCCGCGACACCTATGGGATCGTTGGCCTTTAATAGCTGTGTAAATTTATTTGTCCCATAGCTCAATAGTTCCCCACTTTTGATGATGTAGCATGCATCTCGGCAATCTAAATCTATCTCACAATTCTCCGAAAGTGTTAGTTCGGTGATATACTCTTCGGGTACGCTTTTTATTAATTCAGAGATCTTTAACATTTTTTCAAGAAACTATTTTGTTGCACTGTTATTAGCGATACGAAGACGAAAAATCAATAGCCTAATAAGTTCGAGATTGCTCTTAAAATTTACAAGTTTCTCTTTCTTAAGCTAGACCTCTTAATGCTCTTTTTACTTTTGTCAGTCTCTTGCCAAGGCCGTCCTAGTTGTGAAAAATGCTCATATGCGGAATAGGTTGCTGAAATGACTGCTTTCTCTAACGAGTTCCGCATCGCTCGAATATGTTGAGCCGTTGTACCACAACAACCACCTATTATTTTTGCTCCGGCTGTAAATGCCATTAGAGCGTATCTACTCATTATCTCAGGAGTTCCGCTGTAAACTATTTTTCCTTCTTGATACGCAGGGATGCCACAATTTCCTTTTGCAATAATAGGTAGATCGATATTTTGTTTTTTTTTTATTTGCAATACAGTATCTACCATTTCAGAAGGCCCCACACCACAGTTTGCACCATAAGAAAAGAGGTTACTATCCTCACAGAAGCGCACAAAGGTTTCGGGACCTATACCCATCATGGTTGAGCCGTGGGTATCAAAGCTTAAAGTACAGCAAGTTGGTAACCCTGTTCGGTTTGCAGCATCTATTGCAGCCTTCAATTCATCAAGCGCAGATAAAGTCTCAATCCAAA
>CAJXBJ010000137.1 GCA_913050195.1 uncultured Saprospirales bacterium | reverse complement strand
GCTGAAGCTTTAGTTAGAGCAACGGATAAAGGCGCTTTTACGCTTATTGGTGGTGGCGATTCAGCAGCAGCTATTAAGAAGTTTAATTTCAGTGATCGAGTTAGTTATGTAAGTACAGGAGGTGGGGCCTTATTAGAATTTTTTGAAGGAAAGGTATTGCCTGGTATTGCAGCAATTGAAAATTAAAGCTCTACTCTAAATTTAAGGGCGGGTACAATGCCAATTTGTTCCATATGTTCTAATTCCTGATTTAATGGATTATAAAGTAATCTGAATACATTATAGCGATTGGTTAAATTTTGTATGTCCAAGGATAATACCCAAGACCAAGAAGGGTTGTTTTTTCTATAGCTTACACGTGCATCGGCTCTGAAGTAATCACTTAATCTGTCTGAAAACGGACCAGCATCTACATAAACAGTCTGTCCTTCGTTGATGGAAGCCTTTAGGTCAATTGGCGTCATTCGACGCCCGCCCATCCACAAACATTTAAAATTTATACCAAGTATGTTTTTTTTGTCTTTACCCACTTTAAAGTCCTTTCCTGCCGTAAGGTTATAGATAAAGTTGTTGTTGTAACGACTATCATGCCATGTGCTGTCCATTGCCATATATTTAGACTCAAACAAAGAGGCATTGGCTAACAGATACCAGCTGTCGTTGAAAGATTTTCTAACAGTAAATTCTAATCCATAATTAAGACCTTTGCCATTATTGTTCATTTTCTTAATAAAGCCCCTGTTGTAATTTAAGCTGCTCCAATTGCTACCTTCTTTATCTCTTATTGGAATATCATAAAGATATTGATAGTATCCTTCAAGGCTTATAGTCCAATTTGGACCTAAAGTTTTATCAAATCCTAAAACATTATGTATTGCGCGTCCCATCAATAAATCCATATTAGGTCTGTATAAATCCTCTAAATCTTTATCCCCTAAATATGTGATTAAAGATTCTGTCATAGAATGCATTCCTAAACCTGCTCTTAATTGAATGCTCGGTCTAATCTTGTATTGTAATGCAAAGCGCGGTTCAAGTACAAATTGTTGATTAATCTGAAAATAGCTAGCATGAATGCCAGGTGTTAAACTAAACTTATCACTAAGTCTATACTTCCATTGTGCATAATTTTCCCAATAAGAAGCCTTTCCTTTAGCTTCATATTGTCGCTCCCAGTCTGAGGTATCTCTAGTTGCTCGATAACTAAGATAATGTAAGTTGTTTAGCCTAAAGCCAAACTTTAAATAATGTTGACCATTTATCTTGTGACTTGCCTGAAGATGGTATCTATAAGAATAATCACCAGATGCATTTTCTTCTTCATAAAGTAAGCCATTTAAATCATGCGTAACTATCGACCCCGTTGTTAAACGATAACCACCAATCCCAAAGGCTGAATTTAATTTAGTTTTTGGAGAAAGGTGTTGCTCATAAGTTAGTCCAAGCATTCCAATGTCATAGAAGTAGCGTTCTTGGGCTCTCATATGTTCTAGATCTGGGTTTCTTTTTGATAAATCTCTGTCGAAGGCAGTTGTGCTACTTCCTCCAATACCGAAAAGCCCTATGCTTCCACCACTCTTAAGCGGAAAGTGTAATTTTATATTTAAATCTTGAAAGCTTGTAACTGATCTCCCTTGTAAATTGTATCCCATCTTTTCTAAAAAGCCCAATGTAGAATAGCGATAATTAATTAAATAGGAAGCGTCGTTTTTTTTGCTAAAGGGGCCTTCTATCGCGGCATCCATTCCAATCATTCCAATTTCTAAAGTGTACTCGCGTTTTTCATTGTTCCCTGGACGTAAATGAAAGTCAAAAACTCCAGATAGTGCGTTTCCATATTCAGCTGGAAAAGCACCTGTGAAAAAATCAGAATGGTCTAAGACATTATTGCTTAAAATACTAACCACGCCACCACTTCCACCTTCTTCGCCATAGTGATTTGGATTAGGCATACTTAATCCTTCAACTTGCCATAAAAGACCTTTTGGTGAATTTCCTCTAATCGAAATTTCATTTCCAAAGTCCGAATTTTGAGCTACGCCAGCAAAGGATTGTGCTAATCTAGCAGGGTCATTAATACTTGCCGCATAGCGCTCACTTTGCTCAATGCTGAAGGATTGTGCGCTGACTAAAGCTAGATTATTTATCGGTTTGTAATTGTGCTTGGCTTTGACGGTAACAACATCCAATTGCTTTAAAGATTCTTCCATGCCTGCTTTTATTACGACCTCTTTTCCACTTGTAACAAGTATATTTTGAAAGTATTTATCTTCAAATCCGATGTAACTTATCTTAAAATTCTGTCGCCCAATGGGGACTTTTTCCAGTCGGAATTTTCCTTCATAATCTGTTACACAAGCAATAAATTGATTGGAGTCTAAAAGAATTACGGTAGCGCCAATAAGTGGGTCAGAAGATATGGCGTCATGGACCCGCCCTCTAACAGTTTGATAAAGATCCTGAGCACTTAATTGAATGCAATAAAATAGGCCTAAAATGCTCAGAAATATCTTCATAATGAAAGTTAAAATATTATTCTTTGCAAAGCATTATAAAGTCGGGAATAATGCTTAATTTTCTTTCTTCTTCAATCGATGGAATTTTTTAAAAAAATCAAGGATGAATTCTAGTAATTTTAGTGAAAATGCAAAGAAGCTTTTACATGAAGCAAGTGTGGTTGCGGAAAAAATGAATCACACATCAATTCAAAGTGGACATTTGCTACAGGCCGCAGTCAATGTTAAAATGAATGATAATTCTAGTATTTATTCTAATCTTCAAAAGAATAAAGAGAATATTCGTGTGCCATTAGAAATATTGCTTCAAACTTACACAGTTGAATTTGGAGCTAAACAGGGGCTTAGTAATGAGGTTAGGCAGGTGCTTAAAAAATCATTAGATCGAAGTCGAGAGGTTGGTTCTTCTCAGATTAATGCTGAGCATTTATTGTTAGGGATGATTGGCATGAATGACTCTGTAGCAGGTTTAATCGTTGAGTTTGGAATAGGTCAGTATTCTGGTCTTGCGGAGCTTCCTAAATTAAACGGTGAAGAAGCAAAAGTGGAAACGAATAATGGAGCAAATAAAGCGAGTAATATTTCTAAGGAAGACAAAGCTAAAATGATGGAGGGTGCTAAAGCGGTAGAGCAAGATGCAAAATATAAGACCCTAAGTAAATACGCAGTTAATCTTATTGATTTGGTTAAAATGGGTAAAATAGATGGGATTATAGGTCGAGAAAAAGAGAGTCGGAGATTAATCCAAATATTAGCAAGAAAAACCAAAAATAATCCAGTTCTTGTTGGCGAGCCGGGCGTGGGTAAAACGGCCATTGCGGAAGGTTTGGCTTATAGAATTCATGCTGGAGATGTTCCTAAATCCTTACAGAATAAGATAGTGTTTTCCTTGGACATGAGTAGCCTTGTTGCTGGTGCTAAATATAAAGGTGAGTTTGAGGAGCGATTAAAGGCAGTTATAAAAGAGACTGTTGATTCAGATGGGGAGGTAATACTATTCATGGATGAAATTCACCAGTTAGTAGGTGCAGGAAAGTCAGATGGGGCAATGGATGCGGCAAATATTTTAAAACCAGCCTTGTCTAGAGGAGGATTTAAATTAATTGGGGCAACAACCTTAGATGAATATCAAAAATATATTGAAAATGATGAGGCTTTAGAGCGTCGTTTTCAAAAAGTTGTTGTGGAGGAACCAGAAATCAA
>CAJXBJ010000136.1 GCA_913050195.1 uncultured Saprospirales bacterium | reverse complement strand
CCAGGGCAAGGACGGAAGTCATTTTCTGGGTCTTCTGCATTAATTCGACATTCTATTGAGTGCATATTAGGGTAGTACGATTTGCCAGATATTGGAATGCCTGCTGCAATCTTAATTTGTTCTTTAATTAAATCGTGATGTATGATTTCTTCAGTTACTGTATGCTCTACTTGAATTCTCGTATTCATTTCCATGAAATAAAAATTCTTATGCTTATCCACTAAGAACTCAACGGTGCCAACACCTTCATAATTAATGGCTGCTGCAGCGCGCATAGCTGCTGAACCCATGTCATCTCGCAGTTTTTTAGTCATAAAAGGAGAGGGCGCCTCTTCAATAAGTTTCTGATGTCTTCTTTGAACCGAGCAGTCTCTTTCTGATAAGTGGCACACTGTGCCGTATTGATCACCTGCAATCTGAATTTCAATGTGTCTAGGCTCTTCAATAAATTTCTCCATATAAAGGCCGTCATCCCCAAAAGAGGCTTTGGATTCATTTTTAGCAGTATCCCAATTGACCTCCATTTCTTCTTCACTCCATATTACACGCATCCCTTTACCACCACCACCAGAAGTTGCCTTTACAATTACCGGATAGCCAATTGTCTTTGCTTGTTTTTTTGCATCAGCAATATTCTCAATGAGGTCCTTAGATCCTGGAATACAAGGGACCTTTGCTTTTATCATGGTTTTTTTTGCGGTAATCTTGTCTCCCATACTTTTGATTTGATCAGAAGTAGGGCCAATAAACTTAATGCCATGTTTTTCACAAACCGCTGCAAATTTTGCGTTCTCTGCGAGGAATCCATATCCGGGATGAATTGCATCAGCATTTGTTATTTCAACAGCAGAAATTATGTTAGGTATGTTAAGGTAGGAGTCTTTTCCTTGAGGTCCTCCTATACAAACAGCTTCATCAGCAAAACGTACATGAAGGCTAGATTTATCAGCTGTAGAGTAAACGGCCACCGTTTTGATACCCATGTCTTTACAAGTCCGAATTATACGTAGGGCTATCTCACCCCTATTGGCAATTAAAATCTTTTTAAACATATGCCGAATTTAAAGGTTAGGCGTTTGGATCAACCAAGAACAAAACTTGATCATATTCAACTGGTGAAGCGTCATCTACAAGGATTTTAACCACTTTACCACTTATGTCACATTCAATATCATTGAAAAGCTTCATAGCCTCAATAATACAAACTACTTTTCCGGGCTCCACTACATCCCCTACTTTTAAGTAAGCTTCTTTATCTGGCGAAGGTCTTCTATAAAAGGTGCCAATCATAGGGGATTTAAAAGGCACTAAATGAGCATCGCTATTTTCATCATTATCTCCACTATCATTAGAGGCAGCTGGAGTTGCTGCAGGGGTTGGAGCAGCTGCTGCTACTTGTGCAGGTGCTTGAATAATTGGAGCTGCTGGAGCTGCAATTATTGGACTTATGGTTTCAGTGTGATCACTGTGGCCCTCAATATTGATTTTGAAGTCCTTGTTTTGAATGCTCACTTTCTTTAAACCATAACGGTTTACCATTTTAATTAGGTCTTGAATTTCTTTAAAAGTCATAATCCTTTATTTTACTCGTTCAACGTATGAATTATTTCGTGTATCTATTTTTATTTTTTCTCCTTGGTTTATAAAGAGCGGCACATTAATAGTCGCTCCTGTCTCAACAGTAGCAGGTTTTAAGCTATTAGTCGCTGTATCTCCTTTGACACCAGGTTCCGTGTAAGTGATTTCCATAACTACAAAGGATGGTATTTCGCAGTTTAAAGGGGTGTCAGTCTCATCATGAAATAAGATATCTGCCTCCTGGCCTTCAAGAAGCAGGTGTGGAGCATTAATTAAGCCTTCTTCTAAGGTAACTTGCTCATAGCTTTGAGTGTTCATGAAGTGATATCCAAAATCATCTTTATATAGGAATTGATGTTTTATTGTTATTACCCTAGCCGTCTCAACTTTTGTTCCTGAAGGAAATGTGTTGTCTAATACACGGCCTGTTTTTACATTTTTTAGCTTTGTGCGCACAAATGCAGCCCCTTTACCAGGCTTGACATGTTGAAACTCTACAATAGAGTACAAATCATGGTTGAATTTTATTACTAAACCGTTGCGAAAATCTGAAGTGCTTGCCATAATCCTTAAGAGTTATATGCCCATTTTAAATAAATAGAACCCCACGTAAAGCCGCCACCAAAGGCCGCTAAAATAATATTATCCCCTTTCTTTAATTTATCTTCCCATTCCCACAGGCATAAAGGAATAGTGCCATTAGTTGTGTTCCCATAACGTTCAATATTGACCATTACTTTATCAGATCCGACACCCATTCGATTTGCTGTAGCATCAATAATGCGTTTGTTGGCCTGATGCGGAACTAGATATGCGATATCTTCAGCTGTAAGATTATTGCGATCCATTATTTCATAGGAAACATCGGCCATATTTGTAACTGCAAACTTGAAAACCTGCTGACCTTCTTGGTAGACATAATGTTCTTTAGCATCAACAGTGGCATGGGACGCAGGTTTAACTGAGCCACCTGCCTTTTGATGTAGGTGATGTCTTCCTGCGCCGTCACTTTTGAGAATAGAATCCTGAATGCCTAAACCTTCAGAGTTGGGCTCTAGCATAATTGCGCCAGCACCATCTCCAAATATCACACATGTTGCACGATCTTCATAGTTGATAATTGAAGACATTTTGTCTCCTCCTACGACAATAACTTTCTTGTACTTGCCAGATTCAATAAATTGACGAGCTGTTTCAAGAGAATAAATGAACCCAGAGCAGGCGGCTGCTAAATCAAAACTCATAGCCCCAACAATACCCACTTTATCGCAAATAACATTGGCGGTAGCTGGAAATTGCATGTCAGGTGTTACCGTAGCACAAATAAGCAAGTCAATTTCGTCTACGCTAGTGTTTGTTTTTTTAAGTAATCTTTTAACAGCTTCTGTACCCATGTCAGAGGTGCCTTTTCCTTCACCTTTAAGTATGCGTCTTTCCTTTATTCCAGTTCTAGTGGTGATCCATTCATCGGAGGTGTCAACCATTGTGGCAATCTCATGATTACTTAAAACATAATCAGGAGTGTAACCTTCTATTCCTGTAATTGCTGCCTTTATTTCGCTCATATAATAAATTTGGCGCTAACTTAATGAAAGTCTTTAAAGTTTATGTCTAACCTGTCAAGAAAGTTTAACGATTCAAGTTTGAATCTAAGAAAAACTTAAACAAAAGGCTTAAGCTTTAATTATTTTTCAGCTGCAACTTGGCCCTTATAGTAAAGTTTGCCTTCGTGCCAATATGCTCTATGGTATAAATGACTCTCACCAGTTGTTGAGCATACTGCTACTTGTGGTGTGTCCAATTTATAATGTGTTCTTCTTTTTCTGGAACGTGTTTTTGATTGTTTACTTCGCGGGTGTGCCATGATACACTATTTTAAATTTGTTAAAGCTTCCCATCTGGGATCAATGTCTTGTTTTTTTGAAGTGCCTTTGAAGCGCTCCAAGTTATCTGCGCATTTAGCGCTGTTGCATATTTTTCGCATCGGCAAGCTTAATAAAACATACTCTAATAAGTCTTGGCCAATGTTGTATTGGTTGCAATCTGGTGCAATGAATTTTAGTTCCACATCTCCTTGAATATGGTCCCCTTCTTTTTCTGAATGTTTAAGAATTAATCTAAAATTATTGTTAATGTCCGTTTTAAATATGTCTAGACAGCGATCGCAACTCACATTTGCTTCTCCATCTAAGTGAATATCTAATTCATAAAAGCCTCCTTTTTTGTCTAGCATCA
>CAJXBJ010000135.1 GCA_913050195.1 uncultured Saprospirales bacterium | reverse complement strand
TTTTTTTCTAAGTCCCTCAATATAGATCCTCATATTATCATCAATTTCAGCTTTAGCATTATTAGTTTGCATATACATTTCTCTATACTTAGCAAGCACGGACATCATTGTATTAAAACCCATATCTTTTTCCAACACCTTTAAAGAGGGATTAGCTAAAAAAGAATTTAGGCTTTCTTGATTTCTAAATATTGACTTAGAATAAAGCTTATCTGCATACCTTTCAAAGGAACCTTTGAATTTTTTATCAACCAATGCAAAAAAGGTTGGATGATAATCTGAGACATCATTTTTATACATTGCCATTAGGGCAACAAAAATCTTTTTATCTGTCTCAAGATTAAAATCTTTAAAAAAGCCCACTGCTGATTCCTTTATGCTCTCTATGTTAGGCTCAATAACTGCTTGAGAATTATTTCCACTTTTTAAAGCACCATATAAAGGCATCATTTTGTATCCAAACATAACCATTTCAGGTGCAAAACCAGCTTCCATCAAATAGGTTGTTGCAAGTTGATACTGATTTAAATTATCATAGGCTTTGCCAATTTTGTCTAATGAACCTTGGAATTTTGAATTGGAATCTATTTTGGCCCAAGCATTAAATGCAGCTTCATTTGTTCTTTTGTACTCTAACGTATTCAATCTCTTAAGTCCTTTGTTCTGTCCAATAAAGTATTTGTAGTAATTTGATATTTGGGCATATTTAGCAGCATACTGAATATCAATTGACACCTCAGACCTCATGTCTTCTTTCATAATTGCAAGACGCTTTTCTCTTAAAGCGATTCTTGCTGGATTAGAAATAGTCATATCAGAAGATATACCATGGGATGTCTTATAGCGCTCTGTTCGACCAGGAAAGCCCATAACCATGGCAAAATCATTTTTCTCAACACCTTTTAAAGAAATAGGGAAATGATGTTTAGGAGCATATGGCACATTATCCTTATTATAATTCGCTGGCTTTCCATCTTTAGAAGCATAAATTCTAAATAAGCTAAAATCACCAGTATGTCTAGGCCACATCCAATTGTCAGTATCTCCACCATATTTACCAATAGAATTAGGAGGTGTTCCAACCAATCTTATATCATTGAACTTTTGATACACAAAAGCATAAAACTCATTTCCATTTAAAAACGACTTAACCTTAACATTGTAAAACTCCTTTTCGCTATCTTTTAAATCTAGACTATTTAGAAGACGTTCAGATATTATTTCCTTCAAGGAATCAATTGCTGATTCTCTTTGATCATAACTCATCTTGTCATTAAGGCCGGCATTGACTTCTTCAGTGGCATCTTCAATTGACAGTAAGAAACTTACATGTAAATCTTCTGCGGGTAATTCTTGATTGTGGTTTTTAGCCCAAAAACCATTTTCTAGATAATTGTCTTTTTCAGAACTTAAAGCTTGTATTTGGCCATAACCACAGTGGTGGTTTGTTAGAATAAGACCTTTTGGGGAAATAATTTCACCAGTGCAAAAGCCACCAAAAGAAACCACAGCATCTTTTATGCTACTATTATTCACAGAGTAAATATGCTCAGGCGTTAATTTAAAACCTAGCTTTTCCATTGCATCAAAGTTTTGTTCAATTAACAATGGGAGCCACATACCTTCATCGTTTCTAGAATGAAGAACACTTAAAGTTAGGAAGCAAAAATATATAGTAAAAATCCGTCTAAACATAGTTTTGGTTTATTGTTTTAAATAATGGTTGACAAATTTAAAAGTATTAAGACAAACAAAAAAAAAGTTCATGATGGAATATTGTATATTTGTTATAACTTTTTTGATATAATATATTTTTAAGCATAAAGGCTAATGAAAATAGGGGTCATATTTGGAGGACCATCAAGAGAAAGAGAGATTTCCTTTGCAGGGGGAAGAACAGTATATGACAATCTTAATAAGGACTTATTTGAGGCTGTTCCAATATTTGTAGACTCTAACAAAAAGTATATACTACTTGATTGGGAATATGTTTATAAAGGCACAATTCGAGACTTTTACCCACCCACTAAACATATTGAAGAATCAAAAAATGCATTCCAAATATATGTTGAAAGCATTGATTCAATAGATGTTGAAGATTATGACAAACTTATTAGTGAAGTCGGAAGACCTTTAGACGCTGTAGGTCTAAAATCTAAAATTGACTTTGCGTTCTTAGCACTTCACGGATCTTATGGAGAAGATGGTCAAATACAAGGTTATTTAGATAGTCTAAATATTCCATACAGTGGCTCGGGAATAATGCCTTGCAGTATTGGTATAAATAAGGCAATTCAAAAAAAAATAATGCATAATGCCGGTTTTGAAACACCTGCATATAAACTTATCCATGCCTCCAAATGGAATGAAACAATCAATAAAAAAGAACTTTTTAATGAAATTATTGATTCTATAGGATTGCCCTTAGTGATAAAGCCTGCTAATCAAGGATCCTCTTTAGGAGTCTCTGTATTAGAAGAGTCCAATAGTACTCATTTTAATCGAATGGTTGAAAAAGCACTTTTTATCCAGCGCATAAAAAAAGAATTTTGGTGTAATTTTTCTATTGATGAAAAATGTGTTTTCATAAGGGAGTTGACTGATATTCGAAGTGGTGTTGGGTTACCAGTATCAATTAACGGAAAAGTCATTTATCATCCAGACAAGCTTTTGGAGTTCATAAATTCTTACTTCAATACGTGTGAAGAAGACTTAAATTTAAAGGCGCTAGATTCAGAACATACGGTTTTAATTGAAGGATTTATTAATGGTAAAGAGTTTTCCTGTATTGTTTTGGAAGATGAAAATGGAAAACCTTTGGCATTACCACCGACAGAAATTGTAAAAGGAGAAGAGGTTTTTGATTATCGCTCCAAATACTTAGCAGGTTTATCAAGAAAGGAAACACCAATAAATATTGATACTAATTCAATATTAAAGATTCAAACAAATTGCGAATCATTATTTAAGCTTTTTGAATTCAATGTATACGCAAGAATTGATGGATTTATAACAGAGAAACAAGAGGTTTTTTTAAATGACCCAAACACAACAAGTGGCATGTTGCCATCTTCTTTCTTTTTTCATCAGGCAGCCGAAATTGGTTTAAACCCATCTCAATTTCTAACCTATTTAATTAAAACTTCGCTAAAAGCGCGTATAAGCACAAGCCTCAATCAAAAACATTATCCAGCCTTACTAGATGATTTAAATAAGTCACTAGACAAATTGCGTCAAAAAGAAAGAAAAAAACTTAGAGTTGCTGTATTTATGGGAGGATTTTCGTCAGAAAGACATATATCTGTTGAGAGTGGAAGAAATATATATGAAAAACTGGCCTCATCCACTAAATATGAGCCAATCCCAATATTTATTTCTGGAAGTGAGAATGAGCACTATCTTCATGAAATACCAGTCAATTTGCTTTTAAAGGATAATGCCGATGACATTAAAAACAAACTAAATAATAGAAAAACACACGAAATAATTGAACTTGTAAAGGAAAAGGCTCAAGGCATAACTCAGAGCTTTGCATACAAGGGACAGATTTTCTTTGCAGAGGAGTTAAGCTATGATCAATTAAGCGAAAGGGTTGATGCGGTATTTATCGCGCTTCATGGAAGGCCTGGGGAAGATGGCACTATACAACAATCGCTTGAAGCTCGAAATATTCCATATAATGGCTCAGGGGTAAATAGTTCAAAAATTACTATTAATAAACATTTTACAAATCAAGCATTGAAAGAAAAAGGCTTGAAGGTTTTTCATCAATATCTGCCTCAAAAGAAAAGTTGGTTATCAGATGAGTCAAAAGTTATTGCACAGATAGAAAGGGAATTTGATTATCCATTTATAGCAAAACCAGTTGATGATGGATGCAGCTCTGCTGTAAAAGTAATTAA
>CAJXBJ010000134.1 GCA_913050195.1 uncultured Saprospirales bacterium | reverse complement strand
CTAAGCACTAAAGAACAATAATAGATTTATGAAGTTTATTTCCTTCTCGTGACCAAAGCTGCACATTATACATACCTTTTGACCATTCTTTAACATCAATTAATACCTGCTTTTTTATTGGGTTTAATCCAGCCTCATAAACAAGTACCCCTAAAAGATTAAATACTTGTAGTTTTTCAATATTTACATCCTCAAATGAAATCTGCAAATTACCACTTGTTGGGTTTGGAAATAGGTGAATACCGCTAGAGTTAGCTTTATTTAACGCGCTATTGACACCAATACCTAAAGCATAAACTCTAAAATCATCAAAATAAAATCCATCAAATTGAGTATAAGAATCACTATAGATTCGAAAACCCAATTTTATTTTTTGACCAATAAAATCGCTTAAATCAACAAAATGTCTTTTCCATTCCATATTCATGCCATCAAAAATTGGCTCATCTTCATCCTGATATGGCGTACCTTTTTTAGAATATTCCGTACACAACGCATAATGATTACCTAATGTATCCTTTGCTTGTAATTGAACAAAATCATAATTCTGCTCAATCTGCCATAGAGCATAAAACTCTAAATATGCACCGGTGGCATTTTCTAAATCTATAAAATCTGCAGTCATTATATCATCATCCAAATGCTTATTATAAGGCCCATTAGGCGAATCTGTTATGGATGAATTCCCAGAATATGCAATCTGATTTGTTGTATTCCACCAGCCTGAAACAGACCATTGCTGAATACTATCCCCCTGTTCCTCAAAAATCAATTGCCCAGCACCAAACACCTTATAAATAGTATCATATATTGAAACATATCCATTACTCACTCCTAGCACATAAGAAAGCGTATCACCACTAATCACCCCATTATTAATCATATACTCAAAAGAGTCTTGAATACTTTCTAAGTGATTTAAACCATTAAATGCTTTTACGGAGTCAATAAAGGTTATATTATTTAACGATGCAGCTGTAACCCAAAGGGAATCCGACTTTAAGCCTAGACGTTTTAAGTCAAAATGTATATAACCATTCATATTAACCAGAAATGGCAGATCTTCCTCTGACACCTCACCATAATTATGCAATAAGTGGGCTGCTGAAAGGTTTTGCCAAATATTTTCTCTACACACATCGTCTATAGCCACTGCAGGTGGCCAAAAGCCATAATTATATGGTCCCGCTTCAGGGGTCATCGAGTATATTTTTTGCTTTGTTGACTGTTCTCCATACATCCAATCGTCAGAGTCTCCATTTACAATATAGCCTACTGTTTGATCTCCAGTCCCATATATATATCGATTATCTTCTGTCAAGAGCATCGCAAACTCAACAAATTCTGCAGAATCTGGTGTGAAGATTGAATAATCATAACCCCAAGGATAAATCAACATATCCCCATAAGTATGATAATTTAACGCAATCTCAAAACTATGCGCTTCACAAAAATCTCGCATATTCTGCGTTTCTGGCTCAGAGAACGGGGCATCTCCCCGATAGGTTTGAGATGAAAAATTCCCACTAGAGCCAACATTGTCATAACCCCAAGTATGACCATAATTCCTATTAAGGTCTACACCAAACTCTCCATTGCCAAGATCCCTTCTATTCTTTCGCCACATACCTCCCCCATTCGGGTCATTTATTTGATTATATATATAACCATCTGGGTTTATACATGGAACAAAATACATCTCTGTTTCATTAACTAAATATGTGACCTCATCATTTACTCCATAGTTCTCTAATAGATAATACATATAAAATATCAATTGAGACAAAGAGTTTGGTTCACGCGCATGATGAACCGCATCATATAGTATTTCAGGTTCATTTTCATCTTGATTAGGATTATCAGATATTTTTAGCCAATAAACATGCCTCCCTTCTCTAGTTCTATAATTAAGCGTATCCTTTTGCGTAATTAGATTGGGGTAACGACTAACCATAGAATCTAAATGCGCTAACGCCTCTTGATATGTAAAAAAGCCGCCCATACTTCCCAAACTAAAACCATTTGGTGTATTAAAATATCTACTTGGCCTTTGACAAGACAAGTTTGCAGTCGAATTAACAACAGCTTCACTGGTAAGAAAATTTTGCTCTTTATAATGGGCTTTGACATCATGGATTAAAGTTTCAACCTTGAAGCCAGCTTGTTTTATTATCAATATTTCCTTTTCTGAAAAATCAGATGTAAATGCATATCCTTTTCTATACTCTCCGTGATCTACAGCAATCCCAAGCATAGACAACTCTGATAGACTTTGACCCTCTAAAAGCACTCTAGCCCTACTGTATTTTTCAGCTTGACCAAAAAGGCTTATAGAACAAAAACACAAAGACAAAAACATCAAGATTTTCATAGCTATTGTAGTTTGTGTGCAAGTTAATAAAAAGCCTTGGCCCTGTAGGTAAGCTTAAAAAATAATTACATTTGTGCCCATGGCGCATGTCAAAGGAATATTGTTTTTTCTATTAGCAACGGCATTAAATATTCTGTATGCACAAAATGTGGGCGTAGGTACCACAACTCCAGATGAAAAACTTGATATAGAAGGCAACATTACTCTTGGCGAAAACCCAAACCACAAAATATCCTTAGGGTTCAATGCAAATGGCTGGTCCTATCAGCATCCATATTTAAAGCTTCCGGGAAAATATAATGGAGGCACATACTTTATGCATTATTTTCATATTCATAGAGCCATCGACACATTGGATGACAGAATTTATTATTTAGATGGATGGAAAAATGATCCAACCATAAATATTTGGGGAAGTGTAGACTCTAGCTTTAATGTCAACCACCCATACCATAGACTGGTCCTCCATTCAACGGGAATTCAAGCATCAAACCTTTATATAAATAAAGGAAGGACTCTTCGATTAAATCCTCTTGGTGGTCACATTATCATGGGAAATGACACACTGGATGAGACATACCAAAATTATAATCTTGGCATAGGAAACGAAACTCCTAGAGAACGTTTAGATGTTTCTGGAAATATTCGATTTGGAGATACCAGATCAAACTTTACACATCAAAGTATTTTAGGTATAGCAAGTGACTTTACATATAATCATTCCTATTTAAAGCTTCCAGGAAAAATCACGAGTGGTACAAATTATATGCATGGTTTTCATATTCAAAGAGAAATTGACAATCTAGATAATGGCAGACGGTTTTTTGTGGAAGGCTGGGAAGATGACCCCTTATTACATATATGGGAAAGCAATACAGATGGTGATCTATACCCTGATGATAGATTATCTTTAAGTGCTCATGGCATTCAAGCAACAAATCGATTTGATAAAAAAAGACCTCTATTTATAAACCCAAATGGAGGTGATATAATCATAGGAAACGACTCTGTCTCTGGAAATGTAGGGATTGGGTTATTATACGCTGCAAGTGAAAAGTTAGAAATCAAAGGCAACTTTAGAATAGATAGTGGAGCTATAATGCCGTCAGGAAATGCTGGATTAAGTGGGCAAATATTGACTTCAAATGGACCAAATAGCACACCAGAATGGAGTACTTCGGTTATGAATGCCAGTGCTACAACCGGCTTCGGAAAATACTTTATTGTTATTGATACTATTTACTCTAATAGCCATAATGCATTTACAGTTAATGATCCTAACTGTGTGACCTCATCTTCCTTAAGCGCTTCATTTACAGGAATGTTACCAATAGCAACTACTTCAGAGCGAGCAGGTCTAACTATTAATAATATTGAAGCGAGAAATGGAGAATATATAATATCAATCAGCAATTACAACCCAATAAACTATATCAATTTTCAAATGGCAGTTATTGCCTTTTATTAATTATTAAGCATGAACATACTACTATTAGGAAGCGGAGGCAGAGAACACGCTCTAGCTTGGAAAATAAAACAAAG
>CAJXBJ010000133.1 GCA_913050195.1 uncultured Saprospirales bacterium | reverse complement strand
TAAAATCATCTTTTTTTAACATTGCATCAATGCGTTTGATGCATTTCTCTAATTTATTGTCATCATATATCTTTTTTATTTTTAAAAAGTTTTGATCCTGTGACTTGAGAGCACAAAGACTAAATAAAAAGAGATTTAATAAAAGAATTTTCTTCATGTATAACTATTGTAGATAAACGTTGGTTTGCACAAAATAGTTTAAATAATATGGATATTAAAATTTGATTTCTTGCTAACTTTGAACAATAATTATATGCTAATGAATGATACACGAATCTTAAAAACACCTACGGGAACCTCCTTAAGTTGTAAAGGCTGGATACAGGAAGCTGCATTAAGGATGCTACACAATAATTTGGATCCAGATGTCGCTGAAAGGCCAGAAGATTTAATCGTTTATGGAGGTTTAGGTAAGGCTGCTAGAAATTGGGAGTCTTTTGACAAGATTGTAGAAGTGCTTAAGGATTTAGAAGATGATGAGAGTTTATTGATTCAGTCTGGAAAACCAGTTGGCATCATTCGTTCTCATAAGGACGCTCCTAGAGTTCTTATTTCTAATTCTGTATTGGTGCCTAATTGGGCCAATTGGGATCACTTTAGGGAATTGGATAAGAAGGGTTTGATGATGTATGGCCAAATGACTGCAGGATCATGGATATATATTGGTTCTCAGGGTATTGTGCAGGGCACTTATGAAACTTATCTTTCTTTGGCTAATAAGCACTTTGGAGGTACTTTAAAGGGAAAGTTAAATGTAACTGCTGGTCTTGGTGGTATGGGTGGCGCTCAACCATTAGCCATTACAATGAATGAGGGCGTATGTTTGGCAGCGGAAATGGAATCATGGCGCGTCGAGAAGCGCTTGGAGACAAGCTACATTGATGAAATGACAACTGATATTGACGAAGGTATTGATAGAGCGCTAGAAGCGAAGGCAAACTGTGAAGCTATTTCAATTGGGGTTGTTTGTAATGCTGTTGATTTACTACAGCGCTTAATTGATCGAAATATTATACCAGATACCTTGACAGATCAGACTTCTGCCCATGATGAGTTGATAGGCTATTTTCCAGATAAAATGAGTGTAGAAGAAGCCAATGTTTTAAGAGATGAGAATCCTGATTCATATAGTAAGCGGTCTTTAGAAACTATGGCGAAACATGTTAGTCAAATGCTAGAATTACAATCTAAAGGGGCCATTACTTTTGATTACGGAAATAATATAAGAGGTCAGGCCTTGACACAAGGTGTTACAAATGCATTTAATTTTCCGGGTTTTGTCCCAGAATATATTCGACCGTTGTTTTGTGAAGGCAAGGGGCCTTTTAGATGGGCAGCATTATCTGGCGATCCAGAAGATATTCGTGTAACTGATGAAGCTTTGTTAAAGTTGTTTCCTGAAAATGAAGGTCTGCATAGATGGATTAGAATGGCCCAAGATAAAATAGCTTTTCAAGGTCTGCCTTGCCGAATTTGTTGGTTAGGAATGGGGGAGCGAGAAAAAGCTGGACTTTTGTTTAATGACTTGGTTAAAGAAGGTAAAGTTAAGGCTCCTATTGCAATTGGCCGTGACCATTTAGATACAGGTTCAGTTGCATCTCCAAATAGAGAAACGGAGGGAATGAAAGATGGTTCAGATGCAGTAGGTGATTGGCCGATATTAAATGCATTAATGAATACGGCTGGTGGTGCAAGTTGGGTCTCATTTCATCATGGAGGTGGAGTTGGCATGGGCTATTCCTTACATGCTGGGGTTGTTATTGTGGCGGATGGTACTGAGGATGCTGAGTCTAGGCTAAAGCGAGTACTGCATAATGATCCTGCTTTGGGTGTAATTAGACATGCTGATGCAGGTTATGAGATTGCAGAGAAAACTGCAAAGAGTCACGGCTTGTTACTTTAGGTTTTTTCTTTGATTTTTTCAAGTAGCCAAGTTGTAGATGCCACATGTTTGACATTTTGTATCTCCTCATAGAGTGCTTGCCATTTGGCCTTATCTCCATCAGGTAATCTCAAAGACTTTTGTACAAACTTAATTAAGTTTCTATATGAGGTCTTCATGTAAGTGGAAATATGTTTATTTCGTTTTAAATAGACTTTAAATGCATCAATAAGCGACAGTAATGGTTCGATATCTTTTAGTTCAAAGTATATTTTCAATAACATGGTTTTTGTGTCTAGATGAAAGAAAACATCATTAAATTCTACTTCATGAAGCCGCCACATTGCTTCTTTGTATTCTCCCTGAGAAAAATGCAAATATGCTAGATTGTAGGCATATGCTGAGTCACGATAGTTTTTATCTACTTTAGGGCATTGTGTTTCTATAAAGTTTTTTGTCCAATCAAACTCTTTTAATCTAAGTGCCACTGAGGCTACATTTTTATAAAGCCATGGTGATAAAACACCATTATGATAAATAATCTCTTTGCTTATCATAACCTTATAAAGTTCAAATAGTTCTCTGTTGTATTCAGTATTGCCCATATTGATTTGCTTTATGCAGTGGTTTAAAGCAAAGGAATACATGTCTTTGGATTCTTTGGGCGGAAATTTTTCAGAATGCTTATGTAGCAACAGATTTAACTTAAAGAAATGTCTTTTGTTTTTTGGATATAAAAGCATAAATAAAATCTCATAATAAATACTAATTGCAGGTATATCATCATGAGGGTTAGCTTTCAAATAAATAACGAGTTCATCAATAAGTTTTAGTTCGTATTGTGCAGATAAAATACTTTTCCTATTTATTATTTCACAAGCATATTTAAGCTTTTGAGCAATAAAGTATAAGTCAAAATTATCACTAGCTACCTGAATGTGCTGGTCAAATTTTCGTTTATTTTGAAGTTCAAAATATCTATTTGAGGTGCTAGCAATTTTATATTGATAAAAATAGTATTGGCTGTCCTCGTAATCGTAGTTTTTTTGTAGTTTCTCTGCAGACTTTAAAACACTATTGTAATTTTTCTCAAGACCTAATGTTATGTAGTGGTTCATTAGGCTTATGTAGTCATTCATTTTGTTTTCTTCAGATAGACGAACCATTAAGTATTCATCTAATAAATACATCAAATCACTTAATAAATAACCTAGATGTTTTTCATTGTATTTTTTTTTCGGAAAGCAAAGTTTGTAAAAAATAGTTCTTTCTAACTTTTTATTTTGAAATTGGGGTGCAAATTTTTTTAGCTTTTCATAAAATAATATTAACTCCTCATTCTTATTATAATAAGGAGAATTTATAAAGTCATTAAATAGACGAAAGTCCTTCGTCTCAAATGCCCTTAGTACATCCAAGGCTTTACTTTTAAACATATTTGCACCTATTGATGCATTTAAGTTAGTAAATTTATCGGAAATTATCGAGTTTTATTCAAAGCTTTTTGTGCGCTCTATTCGCAATCCTACATCTAAAATATTAGGTAAAGGGTTTATCCTCATGTTCTGCTCAATCTTGAATTTATAGACGCCTTTTTCTTGGAATTTGGCATTATTTTGAACAGGATTTCTTACATCAAAAATATTGTTTAACCCACTTCCATACCAAGTCCCTTCTTCATTGCAAAACTTTAATTCTTTTCGTACTGAATGTTTTTGACCCGATGGGTATTCTGTATGTAACCATACCCAGCAATTTTGATAAGCATAAGCACCACTATGGCGAATATTTATGTCTATGTTATAAAGAGATGTCGTGTCCTCAATTTCTACATTAAAGCTAATTGGCTCATGGTAGCTCCATGCCAAGTTTTCTACACCTTTATAGGCTTGAAATAGTTCATTTTGCTCGCACGAGATAAAAGAAAAAAGTATTGTAATAATTGTAAAGAATCTCAAGTCTATCTTTTTTTGGTTTTTCTACTTTTCGAATATGTTTTTTTCTTTTTGTCTAAGGAACTGATTTTTATTTCATCAATATAATCTTTTTTGTCAATGC
>CAJXBJ010000132.1 GCA_913050195.1 uncultured Saprospirales bacterium | reverse complement strand
TAAATAAGTATGCAAAAGCAGAACTATAGAGAGTATGAAAAAAGCAGTAATCATGTTAATAAAAGGGTTTCATAATGACTTAACAATTGATTGCATATTTTTGAGTTATCATGTCTCATTTTAGCATATAAATTAGCTTCCTGCATAATTTTAGGTAAAGTATCTTTTAGATTGATGCATTTATCTATTTGTTGTTCAAATTCTTCTAATGTATCTGCGATTAGAATATGTGCATTTCCTTTTTCAAATAAACCTTCGGCTCCAATTCTTGTACTAAGTATGCATTTAGAATTAGCTAGACCTTCAATAATCTTAATTCTTACTCCACTCCCTGATTTTAATGGAACGAGCATGATTCCATATTCATTCATGAATTCTTTGGCGCTTTCAATTTCACCATGTATATATAAACGTTCTTTCTGATGTTTATAAAATACATTAGGAATATTTCGGCCTGCAATATGAAGCTCTAGACTTGGGAATTTTTTGGAAATGCTTGGCCATATATCTTTAATAAACCATTCCATGCCTACTAAGTTAGGTAACCAATCCATTGAGCCAATAAAATATAGGTGTTTATTTGGGATAATACTAGAAGCTTGAAATTGATCTACTCCATATGGTAAATAATTGATTGATATAGATTTGTCGAATTTCTTAATATGCTTTAAATCAACTTTAGAAATGGATAAGATATTATCTACATCCCTCCAACACTGTTTCTCTAGGCGTTGAATCTGTTTGCTTAGTATTTTTAGGTAAGCCTTTTTAATGTAATTAACCTCACTTTTAGCGATACGTTCCCAAATCAAATATTCAATATTATGGGACCTATAAATTATTTTAGCTTTTGAATGTATGCGAAGCGTAGGAATTATAGGGGCTAAGTATAAACCTTCAAGTTGAATTATATCATAGTTATTAGTCTTAAGTATTTCCTCTAATTTCTTTTTTATTTGTGTTGTTTGAAATCTACTTAGATTATAATTTTTCCCTGATAGAAGGGCTTTTGTAGCACCTAAATAGCTGATGTGATTATCTACATCTATAAAGTGCCATTGATTTACTTCTTTTTCAAACTCTTTAAAGACGTTTTCTTTTTTTGGCTTTTTTGAAGTGTTATATGCCAAAACATCGATAGTCACTTGCAATGACTTGAGGCCTTTAATTATTTGCATGCAGGCCATGGAATATCCATCTTTTAGAGGAAAAGGAATTTGATTACAACAAATTAAAACGCGCATATTATTAACGCAATAATAAGAAATTACCTTTGGTTGTGTATGTCTCGTCTTTGTAGTTTTTTACGCTAACGACGTATACGTAGGTCCCTGACATTTGCTTTTCTCCTTTATATTCACCATTCCAACCATTATTTATATCCTGGCCATGGTAAATAAGTTCACCCCAACGATTATACACTTTAAAATCTAATAGCTCTTTAATGCCCCAACCCTTAACTTTAATTATGTCACTTATTCCATCTCCATTAGGCGAGAATGCCTGAGGGAGATTCACTGTAAATTCATCACGCACCTCTATAAAGACATACTCTTGACTTTCTAAACATTGATTGCTATCAATGATACTCACTGTATAATTCTGTGATTCCGTTCCATTAAATATAGGGTCAGCACAATTAGAACAATTTAAATCATCACCTGGATCCCATTCAAAACTTTTTGTGCCTGATGTATTTGTCCATAGCTGTAACTGCTCTCCTATAGCAATTGATGTATCAGGTGTAATATCCACTGATGTTGGATTAACTTGAAAAACCTCAACAAATACAGAATCTTGGTTTTGACAATTATTTTCATCCGTTATTGTGATGTAGAAATATTTAGATGAATCTGGCGTAGCAGTTGGGTAACAATCATTAGGATTGTTTAAAAACTGAATTGGAGCCCATTGACATTGATAGTTTCCAGTATTTTTTAGATAAGCCTCTTGCTGATCACAAATGCTAGTGTCATTGCTTAATTGAACAATTGGTAACTCATGAACAGTAATGCTTTGTTTAATGGTGTCTAAACAACCAATAGGAGATGTAATAACTAACTCGCATTCATAATTACCCGCTGTATTGTAAGTGTATGATGGGTTATTGCCATTAAAGCTTCCTCCATCACCAAAACTCCAATTATAGCTTTGAGCATTGGTTGAACTTGTAGTAGTTTGTATGGCATGTGGTACGCAGCCAGAATCAATGTCTATAAAGAAGTCTGCTTCCAAATACTCTACATATATAGAATCATCTAGATCAATTGTATAGTTACAGTTTGGGTCATCAATAATCAAAGACACTTTGAATGTTCCACTAGTATTATACACATGAGAAGCATTTGGTCCATTAGCTGTGTTCCCATCACCAAAGGTCCAGTAATAATTGTTTAAATTGGAATCCACTAGAATGCTGAAGTTGAAATTGGTATATGAACACCCTTGATTGGGGCTTACGCCTAATTCTGCATAAGGTCCTGTAATTTGAATTAGGTTTAATTGTTCAAAACTATCTACACATCCACCTGAGCTTTCAACTATTAACTTTATATCATAGCTTCCCAAACTATCAAAGCTGTAGCTTGGGTTTTGTATATTAGAAATGTCTCCATTCCCAAAGTGCCATTCCCAATTCACAATATTGCTATAAGATGAGTCTGTAAATTGAACAACGGTCCCATTACATGAATCAACTACGTAACTGTTGGTGAAATATGCCACGGGATCCTGTATTAAAACATTGTTAGTGAAGGTTATAGAGTCTCTACAGTTATTTGTGTCTGAAACTAAATAATTTATAAAAAATGTGCCGGAGTCCCCGTAAATATGTGAAGGGTTTTTATCTGTTGAAGTATTTCCATCACCAAAGTCCCAAAAGTGTGTTAATCCCATTCCAGATGTGTTATTATTAAAGTTTACAGGCAGCCCTAAACAGAGTAAGGTGTCTAGAGTATTTACATCAATATCTGGAAAGGTTGGATGAACTGTATCCGTTAATGCTATGTTTGCTGTGCATCCAATAGCATCAATTACAGTTAGCTCTATACTTCTTTTAGTGGTGCCTTCATATGTAAAAGAAGGACTAGGTTCAGTGCTAGTGGTGTCCTCTAAATCCCAAAAATAACTTACAATAGTTGTGTCACTATTGGATAAATCGCTAAACTGCACATTGAGTGGGGCACAGCCAGAAATAGGAGATATTCCTATATTCGGTGTAATGCCCATAACTCTAATTATGCTATCTGCTAATAAAGTATCTGTACAACCTGTGCTATCCCATACGACCAATTGTATGTTAAAATAACCTCTGTTTGAATATACATTGGAGGCCAATAAAGAATTGGAGGCAGGTCCAGATCCAAAATCCCATTCCCAAGCTACCGCTTCTGAAGAATTGTCCATTAAGTTTACAATATAAGGAGCACAGCCCAAGGTATCATTGGTGACAAAGTTTGCTACAAGATTATTTATTTCTATGCTAGTATCAGCTTCAACCGCATAAACACAACCTAAACCATCATCTAAAATTAAAGCAGGAGTAAATGAGCCACTTTCTTCATAAGTGTATAAAGAAGTGTCTCCACTTCCTATAAATCCATTTCCATAATCCCATGAAAAGTTTACAACATCTTTTTTATTATCAATAATAAAAGTATACGGGAAAGGTTTGCAATTAGTGTCCGTAGACATACTAAATTCAGCATAAGGACCATTAATTTTAATATAGCCACTATCGATAAAGGTGTCTCTACATCCTTCGGCGGTTATTATTGAAAGGCTTACGTTAAAGCTATCTGAATAAGTATAAGTGTGTAAAGGGCTTTGAAGAACGGAGTTGCTTTGATCTCCAAAATCCCATTTCCAGCTAGTAATGTTCCCGCTAGAGGTATCTGAAAAATTAATGAGTAAAGGCGGGCAATTTGCAAGAGTTTGATCAGCAGTTGTAAAACCAGCTTTAGG
>CAJXBJ010000131.1 GCA_913050195.1 uncultured Saprospirales bacterium | reverse complement strand
CTGATGCAGAGAGAAAAACAACTATTTCATCAATTTTAGCATCAACTGCTCTAATGGCACCCCTGGCATTTGGAACTAATGCTGCAAGTGTTGTATTCTTATTCCTTTTAACTTTTTCGAGTATCTCAGCAGCATCTGCTAATTGCGGTATTGCCTTAGGAGAAACAAATGAAGATACTTCTATTCTTGGAAATCCTGCGTCAATTAAGTTGTTGACAATTTCAATTTTGTCTTCAGTATTCAATATCGTTCTTTCCGATTGAAAACCATCTCTTGGCCCTACTTCTGTGACTTTTACATTTCTTACTTCCATAGATTCATCTCCTTTGGTAAATGATGAATAAACTGACTAAATAACAATAAGATTTATTTAAAAAATTACAACATTCTCTTGACCTTTCAAAAAATTAGTAGTGATATTTATACTTTAACATAATTTAAATTAGGGGGTTTTAATGAGACGTTTTTCAAGCGCACTTCTAGTAGCTTCTTCTCTACTAGTAACATCGTCAGTTGCTAATGCTGATCAATTTCTTAGAATGGTTTCTGGACCATCAGGTGGATCTTGGTATCCATTAGGTGCTAAAGTGATGCAGGTTATGGAAACTAGCATAAAGGGTGTTTCAACATCTAATACTTCAGGTGGTGGTATTTCAAATGTAATGTCTGTAGACGGAGGTGATGCAGAAATTGGTTGGACTTACGCACATACCGTTGCTAATGGCTACAGCGGAAAAGGAAAGTTCAAAAAAGCACATAAAAATGTGAGATATTTTGCAACTCTATATCCAGCAGCCTTTCAGGTAGCAGTAAGGGCTGATTCTAAAATCAAGGGATTTGAGGATATGAAGTCAGCTAATATTAGTCCTGGTAAGCCAAAGTGGACAGGTACGGCCTTCTGTGAATCAATTATTAAAGATTATGGATATGACTTTAATACAATCAAAAAAAATGGTGGTGTTGTTCATATGGTAAGCTATAAGGAGTCTGTTGCTCTAATGAAAGATGGTCAGGCAGATGTGTTTATGGCTGCAACCTCTGTTCCACAAGCTAGTTTTATCGAACTCGAAAACAGCCCAGGAATAAGATTTATTGGACTTCCTAAAGACAGAATAGATAGAATCGTTAAGAATAATCCTGGTTATATTTATGGTAAAATTCCTGCAAGTGCGTATAAATCTCTTGATAAGGATATCCCTACTTTAGGAATTGTTACTTCTATGATTGTTCATAAAGATTTATCAGACGATCTAGTCTATAAAATGACCAAAGCATTTTGGGACAATCATGCTGAATTTGTTAAGGTAAAAGGCGTTTGGAAAAAAGTTATTCTTAAAGACGCTGTTAATGGCGCTGCAGTACCAATTCATCCAGGAGCTGCAAAATACTATAAAGAAAAAGGCGTTATGTAAATTTTTAATAGAAAGGCACAGAATTTGTGCCTTTCAAAACACCTGTTATTATTTTAAATGGCACAAAGTACAAAAAAATTAATTTATAACGAAGTTAAAGAAATAAGTTTTTTTGACGAACTTTTAGAATGGAACAAAGATAAATCAATTTATTATTGGATTATTGTTCTTTGCTCTTGGCTATCTGTTGGATTAGCATTTTATCATTTGTTTGTAGCTGTTTACGGGACACCTGAGGGCAGATCATTTAGATCCATACACCTTTCTGCGATGATGGTTTTGGCTGTATTTATTTATCCTCTTTTTCGGAATAATATTAAAGATCCAGTATTAGTAAAAAATGACTCAAGAGGTAATTTTTTTAGATCTATTGGTTTTTCTTATGACCTAATAATTATCCTTTCAATTATATTTGTCCAGTTATGGACAACTTGGGACGTAGAAAACTTTATGATGCGATATGGAGATAAGTATATTGGGGATATAATTGTAGGTTCCATCCTCATATTTATTGTCTTAGACGCGACGAGAAGAGCTGTTGGCTGGGCTATGGTTTTTGTTGCCGGTTTTTTTATGTTGCATGCTCTATACGCTCATAAATTTTTTGGCTTTTTTTATGGGCCTCCAACAAGATTAGCTAAATACATTGACACTTTGTTTATGACATCAGATGGTATCTATGGAATTCCACTTTATGTTGCATCTACCTATATTGTTCTATTTATTATATTTGGTGGAATTCTTATCAGATCAGGTGTTGGTAGGTTTTTTGTTGATTTAGCAGTTGCATTGACAGGCCATAGAACTGGAGGACCAGCAAAAGCTGCTGTAGTAGCTTCTGGAATGACTGGGACAGTCTATGGATCTGCTGTCGCAAATGTTGTAACGACGGGATCCTTTACTATTCCACTTATGAAAAACTATGGATACAGAGCAAAATTTGCTGCTGCCGTTGAAGCATGTGCTTCCTCTGGAGGACAAATCACTCCTCCAATAATGGGTGCCGCTGCGTTTATAATGGCTGAATTCTTAGAAGCTCCATATTCATATGTTATTTTAGCAGCTATTATCCCTGCCTTTTTATATTTTACTACAATTTATTTTATGGTTCATGTTGAAGCAGAAAAACATGGCATACAAAAAATTGATAAATCTGTTTTACCAAATGTAATAGAGGTACTTAAAGGTGGAGGACATATGCTACTATCACTTGTAGTGCTAATAGGACTTCTCATTTACGGCAAAACAGCTATGACAGCTGGTTTTTGGAGTATTGTTTCTGTAATTATTCTTAGTTTTATCAAAAAAAATACAAGAATGTCAGTTGTTGATTTATTGGGAGCATTTGAGAGTGGTATAAAATCAACTGTTCCAGTTACTATTGCCTGTGCTTGTGCTGGAATAATTATTGGCTCAGTATTTGTATCCGGCCTTGGATTAAAATTTACACAATCGGTTATAGATTTGTCAGGAGGTGTTTTGTTTATCCTCTTATGTTTAACTGCAATCTCAGCAATAATTCTTGGTATGGGCATGACTACGACTGCCGTTTACATAACTGTTGCTGCACTTATAGTACCTTCTTTAATTGAATCAGGAATAATGCCAATAGCAGCTCACATGTTTGCGTTTTATTTTGGTGTTGTTTCAACTATAACTCCCCCTGTTGCCCTTGCTTCATTCGCAGGTGCTGCAATTGCAAAATCTCCACCAATGGCTACTGCTGTAGAGTCAAGTAAAGTTGGAATAGCAAAGTACATAGTTCCTTTTGCTTTTGTATATAATCCTTCATTATTGATGGAGGGGCCAATTATTTGGAGTATATATAGTTTAATTTCTGTTCTTCTAGCTTATTGGAGCATGACTTTAGGTCTCGAAGGTTGGTTTAACGGTAGACTAAACGCATTTAAAAGGACTTTAGCTTTGCTTAGTTCAGTGACATTATTAATTCCACCACTTCAAAAAATATACGGGATTGACGGTATTTACTTCAACCTTTTAGGAATCATTATTCTATTGGTTTGTGCGATATATCACAAACGATTGCGGATTGCCTGGGAATTTTGTGAGATCAAGGGCCTGACGTGCGTCAAAATAGGACACATTGTCTTTGTGATAATGGACACATAGCTCGCTACGCGATCAATAGCGTGCCCGTTATAATAGGCGTCATGCAGCATGTGCATGGCAGCATGTGCGTAGCAGCACAGGAATGCAGCAGCTAATCTGTATATTAAAGATGGCGAATTGTCAGTCGGACATCGCCGCGGGAAGCTCAATACCATGCCAGACGACATACAAACCGTACGGCAGGCCGTAGAAAACCCGGAGCGCTTGAGCGCCTTAGCCAATACCCAACTCTTAGATTCGCCCGATGAGGAAACGTTTGATCGCCTGACGAAGCTGGCGAGCCGCATCCTCAAAGTGCCCGTTTCGCTTATCTCGCTGGTAGATATCGACCGTCAGTTCTTCAAAAGCCAGGTTGGCCTCGGCGATCCCTGGAAAACCATGCGTCAGACACCCATTTCGCATTCCTTCTGCAAGTACGTCGTCGCCAGTGGGGAAATGCTGGTTGTGGAAGATGCCCGTCAGCACCCGATTGTGTGCGACAACCCCGCCATACAGGATTTGGACGTCGCCAGTTACCTGGGCATGCCGCTGACATCACCCGATGGCTGGCAAATGGGATCGCTGTGTGTGGTCGACCATGAACCACGCGC
>CAJXBJ010000130.1 GCA_913050195.1 uncultured Saprospirales bacterium | reverse complement strand
GATAAAAGCATGGGTAAAGGAAAGTTGATTGATGAGATCTTTGGTGAAAAATGTGAAGGTCAATTGATACAACCGACTTTCATTATGGATTATCCTGTTGAAATGTCGCCATTAGCCAAAAAGCACCGCTCTATTGAAGGCTTAGTAGAGCGTTTTGAGCTTATTGTTAATGGTAAGGAGTTATGTAATGCATATTCAGAGTTAAATGACCCCATAGATCAGCGTAAACGATTTGAGGAACAATTAGAATTAGCAAAACGTGGAGATGAAGAGGCAATGGCTATGGATGATGATTTTGTTAGAGCTTTAGAGTATGGAATGCCTCCGACAGCTGGCTTGGGTATTGGTATTGACCGTCTGACCATGTTATTAACGGACTGTCACTCTATTCAAGATGTTATTTTCTTTCCTCAAATGAGACCAGAAAAAAAAGATTAAACTTAGATTGCTGAGATCTAACACAAAAAAAAGGATAAGTGCCTTAAGTGCTTATCCTTTTTTTTATGTTTAAAGTTGAATGTTTAAACTACGGCTGCCTCAACATTTAGCATAACAGGCATAACAATCATTAACATGTTTTCATCATTGTTGTCTGCATCACCTGGGACAATAATTCCTGCTTTTGTAGGTGTAGAGAGCTCTAGTTTTACATCTGAAGTACTTACATTAAGAAGCATTTCAATTAGAAATTTTGCATTAAAGCCTATTTCTAAATCTTCTCCATTATATTGACAAGCTAAACGCTCTTGTGCTTCATTTGAAAAGTCAATGTCCTCCGCAGAGATATTAATTTCGCTTCCAGTAATCTTAAGTCGAATTAAGTTTGTTGTTTTATTCGAATATATAGATACACGATTTAAAGATCCTAAAAAGTCAGATTTATTAACGTTTAGAATATTTGGATTGTTCTTCGGAATAACTGAATTATAGTCCGGATACTTTCCGTCAATTAATCGGCAAATTAACTTGGTATTGCCAAACTCAAAAAAGGCATTTGAGCTATTATAGCTTAAGCTAAGATTTGTGTCGTCATTAGGCAAAGAATTTTTTAATAAATTCAAGGCCTTTTTTGGCATAATAAATGCCGCAGGGTTTTGAGATTTAATTTCATTTCTTTGGTATTTGACTAGACGGTGTGCATCTGTTGCAACAAAGGTTGCACAATCTGGATCTAATTGAAATAAAACACCTGTCATTGGTGCTCTTAGCTCATCATTACCAGTAGCAAATAAGGTGCTTCCTATAGCATTTAATAGTGTGCCTGACTCAAGAGTAGTGTTATTTACACTTTCAGGAATAGGCATTTTTGGAAAATCTTCACCGCTCTCTCCTGTTAATTTATATTCGCCATTGTCAGAAACAATTTTTATAGCTTTTGTGCTTTCATTTATTTGAAAGCTTAAGGGTTGATTAGGGAGTTTTTTTAAGGTATCAATCAAAATCTTAGCAGGAATAGCAAATTTACCGCTTTCCTTACACTCAATATCTAGCTGAGTGCTCATTGAAGTTTCTAAATCTGTGGCAAAAAGGGTTAGCTGATTTTTGTTAATATCAAACAAAATATCTTCTAAAATTGGAAGTACTGTATTGGATCCAATTACCCCATTTATAATTTGTAATTTTTTAAGTAATTCAGACGTGCTTACTATGAAGTTCATTTAACGTAATTTTTTTATTTCTCTAGGTATGCAAATTTATACAAAAGCAAGCATAAATGTAAGCCTCTAAGTGCTCATTGACAGAATTGTGGATAAGTTGTTCTTATCTAAGAAAATCCTCCGGTTTGCGAAGAATTTTACCAAAAACATACATCTGTGCAATACCAAAATCTTTGCCTTTATTAAAATCTATGAAAAGGCGATCAATATCATATTTTAAGGCTTGTCCTTTCACATCAAACTGTAGCTTTGATCTCTGGTTTATTGGTTTGTTAAAAAAGCGTAGATATTGACTCTTGTTTTTAGCCTTAATGCTCAATTCACAGAATGGCTTTGAATTAAGAACGGAGTCTCTTTTTGAATAGCTGTTTTCATAGCCTTCAATTTCCAAATGTTTGAAAAAGGAGAGGTAGGATTTAATGGCTTCTTTTTGAATGAGACTGTCTGCTTGCTCTATTCCATTTATCGATAACTTTAATGGGCTTAACTCTAATTCAAAGGATGAAAGTTTAGTGTCCTCTCTATAGTTGATACTTATGGATTGAATATCCTTTGCTTTGTATTTAATTAGGGCCCTATCTCTCCACTCTTCTTTATTTGTGCTATATCTAGGACTTAGGTATCCAATAAAGCCTGGTATATGGGTTATATAAACTTTTTGTAAGCTTTCATTATACATATACGTTCCCTCCTGATTTTGTGTAGGGTCTCCAACATAATACTGATGTACTAAATCATCATTATTGTAAAGTTCTACTTTAATGCCGTTTGTTGCTATGCGCTTAATAATTGCATCTTTTTGTTTAGCGGGAACAGGCGCCTTTATATCAACGCGTTTAATGGTGTTTAAAAGTAATTTAATGAGGTCAGGGCGAACTGGTAATTCCTTATCTAACTTCCATTTACCATTTGTTTTCATTAATAGTACGCTATTTCCAACCATATCAGCAAGAAAGATTTTATCAAGGCTTCCTTCATACTTGAATTGTTGACTGAAATTTGCCTTTTCTGGTTTAAATAAAAAATATAAACAAAGTACTATGGATAAGAAACCGACAATATATAATATGCGCGTCATAAACGTCCCTTGTATTTTTTTGTGCGATATATAAAATAGACTAGACCAATAAATAATATTAGAAGTATAGGTACAATGAGATTTATCAAAGTCCATTTTTTTGTTTCTAACTTAACTCGACTATTGTCTAAAGGTCTTAGCTTAATGTTTCTAGCATTAAGGGATACAAGACCTGTTGTGTCACACAGGTAGTCAACAGCATTGATAAGTAAATCTTTATTAGCAAACGTTTTTTGTGTGAATTTATAAAAACCTAAAGGAAACATATTGCCGCGTTTATCCATGTCATTTTTAATAAAGTCTCCGTCAGAAATAAAAATCATAGCTGTTTTAGGACTTTCTTTTTTATAGCTTATATTGATAGAGTCACTAAGGTTTTTGATGAATGTCTGATTGACTCTATGGGCATATAATGATTTAAATTTTCCTTCAATAAGTACGGCTAAGCTCTGTTCGGGTTTATTAAACATTTTTGGTTCAGGCTTATGTTTTAGTATACTTAGATTTACTCTAGATGGGGCTGGAAGTATTCGGCTGTAATTAGAGCTTTTTAATAGTATTGTCTTTTTAAGTCTAGGATTTTCTATAGTGTCAATTGTACTGCAATATCTGAACAGTAAAGCATCCATATTAGCAACTATTGGGTGACTGCTTTGTGGTAAAACCATTGGATAGTAAAACCAAGGCATAAGTTCTTGTTGTGGAACTTCACCAACATAACCTGTTACAAATGGGTGAGGCACGCAAAGAAGGTCTTGAACCAAATCAGCATTGATACGTACGCCATAATTAAAGAATAAATCATCAAGTCCGTGTTCATTTTTTGGTGCTAAAAAAGCAGCTTCTTTACCAAGACTATCCATGCTTGCATTAACACCATCTACAAGCCAAATAGCTTTGCCACCATGCATAACATATTGATCAATTTTGAATTTTTCATATTCATTGAAACTAGTTTGTGGTTTTGCAATTATTATGGCGTCAAAAACTTCTGGAATTCGGATCGTTTTAGGTAATTCAATTGGCTCAATATCATAATATAAGGCTATTTGCTTAACAAAATCCATTACCTCTATTGGTTCTAATTCTCCATGACCATGCACAAATCCAATTCTTGCCTTTTTGTCTTGATGCATGCGCCTTAGACAAGAGGCAAAATTATACTCTAATTTAGAGATAGAGTTTTCAATTGCTTTTGTGTTTGAAATTGCGATTTCTCCTTGTAGGATTTGGACTGCTAGTTCTTGACCTTTGTATTTTACTAATGCTCCTGGGAATACAATCTTTTTTTGCATGGGATTGTCTTCTTGTGTTGAGATAGGAACTGGTGTGATGCCTTTTTGTAATAGTTCACCATAGCGTTTCTGCTTGGCTTGCATTTCAAGTCCTTCAAAAGGATCTTTAAATTCCACATGAAAGCCTTCTTT
>CAJXBJ010000129.1 GCA_913050195.1 uncultured Saprospirales bacterium | reverse complement strand
CATAAAGCTTTAAGTATTTCTTTAGATGAATTATTATAAGAATAGAAGATTATGTTAAAAAAGAAATGGATTGTAACAATTTTATTGATAATTGCCGGCATGTTATTCATGCCAGAGCTAAGTGCATTTGCTAATGAATTAAGTGCTGCTGGTGGTGGCTCTCATGCTTTGCATGGCCCTGATTCATGGAGTGTCTTACCCTTTGCGCTTTTGCTTTTAATGATTGCAACTGGCCCATTATTTTATGCGCACTTTTGGCACAAAAATTACCCTATAATAGCGGTTGCATTGGGAGCAATAGTAGTAGGATACTATATTTTTGTATTAGGAGATGTACATCATCCAGTGCATTCTTTGGCTGAATACATGTCTTTTATTTCTTTACTAACTGCCCTTTTTGTTGCCTCTGGAGGGATACTTATTAAAGTTGATAAGCAAGGGACCCCGATGGTTAATATTATTCTTTTGGTGTTTGGTGCTGCTTTAGCTAATGTTATTGGTACAACAGGTGCTTCAATGTTATTGATACGTCCATTCGTTCGTTTGAATAAAGATCGAATTAAAGCTTATCATATAGTATTCTTCATATTTATGGTTTCAAATGTGGGAGGATGTTTAACACCTATAGGAGACCCACCTTTATTTTTAGGCTTTTTAAAGGGTATTGATTTCTTTTGGACAATTAAAGAATTGTGGCTTCATTGGATTTTTGGTATTTCTATGCTAAGTATTATATTTTACTTTGTTGATTCTAGAAATAAATTAGGCAATGAGGCTAATGACTATTCTGGTAAAATTGAAGTCAAAGGCCTTAAGAACATGCTTTGGTTAGGCATTACTATTGGTGCTGTTTTCTTAGACCCCAATGTAATATCATGGGTGCCGAGTATTGAATATGATGGAGCTAAAATTTCTTTTTTACGTGAAATTATAATGTTTACTGTAGCTTTCCTTTCTTTCAGATTTTCAGATAAAGATTGTCTAAAAGGAAATGAGTTTGATTTTGAGCCAATAAAAGAAGTTGCCTTTATTTTTATAGGTATTTTTGGAACTATGATGCCAGCCTTACAATTAGTGGCTGGATTTGCACAACAAAATCCTGATATGGTTAATGTGAATTCACTTTATTGGGCGACTGGAAGTTTATCCGGGGTATTAGACAATGCCCCAACCTATCTTAATTTCTTAGCGGCAGCCCTGGGTAAATTAGGTATGGATATTGGTAATTCTGCCCAAGTAATGGATTTTTCAAATAATCATATTGTTAGCCTTCAGGCTATTTCTATAGGTGCTGTCTTTTTTGGTGCAATGACCTATATAGGTAATGCTCCAAACTTTATGGTAAAATCAATAGCTGAACAAATTGGTATCGAAATGCCATCTTTTGTTGGATACGTTGTTAAATATGCCATTCCATTCTTGCTTCCTGTTTTATTTTTAACATGGGTGGTTTTCTTTTCCGGATGGATCATTTAAAATATGATCAATGGAAAGAAAATAATAGTTGTACTACCTGCATACAATGCAGCATTAACATTGGAAAAAACGTTTAATGAGATTCCGTTTGATATTGTTGATGATGTCGTTCTAGTAGATGATGCAAGTTCAGATGATACTGCAATTATTGCCTCTAGGCTTGGTATAAAGCATATTATTAGACATCAAGAAAACAAAGGGTATGGTGGTAATCAAAAAAGTTGTTACCAAAAGGCGTTAGAATTAGAGGCAGATATAGTTGTTATGCTTCATCCAGACTATCAATATACGCCAAAGCTTATTCCATCAATAACGCACCTAATAGGACACGAACTATATCCAGTAGTTTTAGGTAGCCGAATTTTGGGTAATGGCGCCTTAAAGGGTGGGATGCCTCTTTATAAGTATATTGCTAATCGTATATTAACATTTGTTCAGAATCTATTAATTGGACAAAAACTCTCGGAATATCATACTGGTTATCGGGCCTTTTCAAGAGAGGTGATTGAGTCACTGAATTTAAAGTCCAATTCAGATGATTTTGTATTTGACAATCAGATGTTGGCCCAGATTGTTTATAGAGGGTATGCTATTGGCGAAATAACTTGTCCAACAAAATATTTTGAAGAAGCGTCTTCAATTAATTTTAAGCGCAGTGTGAAATATGGTTTAGGGGTGCTAGCTGTAAGTATGCAATTTAGGCTAAGTAAGCTAGGCTTATATAAAGCCTCTATTTTTGAATAGGTTTATAAAAAAGGCTAAAACCAAAAGACTCATTTATCTTTGTGAATTGATCGTATTTTTTTTCAAATTCAGAGGATCTATGTGATTTGACTATCATATAGACTTCTTTATCCACCTTAAGCCTGAGTAAATTATAAGGTCTTTTTTCGGGTTCTATTTTTAAAATACTCTCTTTTCGATCAGGCTTGTTTGTATAAAAGTAGTGAGCATAGCTTTTAAAACCAAAGGTAGATACGTAAGCATCTTTATTAACCAAACTTTTGGATATTGTTACTAATCCTCCTTGAGAATACTGAATGATTTTATGAAAGGATAAGGTGTATACTAAAGTTATTAATACGAAACTTGAACCAAATAAAATATAAGTAGCAGATCGTACTTGACCTCGTTTAAAATGTCTGTAAACAAAAATACAAACCATCATAAAAATAGATGGAATTATTAGCTCGTATAAAGGCCAATCAATATTTTGTCCTGAAAGTTTTAGTTGAATTTCTTCTTTGATATATGGCATTATTCTATCCAAGTTGTTTCCCACAATAGTGAGTCCCATTAGAGTAAAAATAAATATAGAACATAGACCAATGTATATGTATCTTAATATTTTGGTAAAGTGCATGCTTTTAATATCCAAGTGATCTAATACATAAGCACTTAAAAAACTTATTGGTAAATAGGCTAGTGATGAATAATGTACTATTTTGGTTTGTACGATAGAAAAAATAATAAGTACCCATATAAGCAAAATAGACATCCACGTTTTAAACATTTTTATTTCAGCGCAATCATTCGCTTGTGGACGAATAGATTTATATATAAAAATGCTTGAGGGAAAGGTCCCCAAAAAGAGTACGATAAAGTGATAGTAAAAGGGACCACCATGTCCGGCATCTTTTGTTTCAAAAAGCCTAATCTGGTATTCCAAAAAGTCGAAAAAGAATTGTGGGCCATGTAGAGCCAGGTCATATAAAAACCAGCTTCCAGCGCTCAATATATAGATCAAAATAAAGATAATTACTGCTATGAAATCAATCTTAAATATTTTTTTGTAAATAAAACTAAAGGCTATCCAACATGGTACAATTATTAGAATTGCAATTGGTCCTTTGGTAAGGGTGGCTAAGCCAGCAAAAAAGCCTGATAGTAATATGTGAAAGTGCTTTTTATTTTGCCCTTCATATCGCTGATAGTACTTATACAGAAAAGTGATGCTAATGAAAATAAATGTATTGAGAACTGGGTCAATAAGGCCAGTTTTATAATAGAAATGAGGTAATAATGATCCGCCTAAACAAAGTGTCCAAAAGAATGCAAATTTTAGATTTTTTATGCTTTGACCTATATATAGAATAAATAATAAGGTAATTGTTCCAAATAATACATTTGGAAGCCTTGCTGCCATTTCATTCACTCCAAAGCATTTATATGACAAAATTTGTAGCCAAAAAAAGAGCGGTGGTTTTTCCCAAAAAGGCTCATAGTTTATTTTGACCTTCAGATAGTCTTTTGAAACTAACATTTCTCTACTAGCTTCTGCAAAATTGACTTCATCCCAATCAAATAGATATGCTAAATCTAAGCCTAGATAAAAAACAGCAGTTGAAACTATCGCAGTTACGATACTCAACTTTATTAAATTAAATTCTATACCAAACAGCTTAAGCTGGTCCATAAATCAAACCTCTATTTGCCCATAACTTAGTCGCAAATTTAGGATAAATAAATAAATAGAAAAGAGTGCTAAAGGTACTCCCTAAAAGAAGACCTGCATATACATCCATAAAAAAATGTTGTAGTAAATAAATGCGAGATAAACCGACACATATCGCAAGTATAATAAATAATAAACAAAGTCCTTTTTTTTCTATTAGTAGACTAAGACTAATAAAAAAGGCAAAGGCTGCTGTTGTGTGGCCAGATGGGAAACTTAAATGACTATGCAATTCCCAATTAACGTGTGT
>CAJXBJ010000128.1 GCA_913050195.1 uncultured Saprospirales bacterium | reverse complement strand
CCATCAAATAATTGGGGCCCAACTATGCCTAATTCATTAGATTATAAACATGCAGATTGTGATGGGGATGGTCTTATTGATACTATGGATATTGCAGCTATATTGGTGAATTATGGCCAAATTCATCCTAAACCTGTCAAAGACCCTACAATAGTAAATTATTTTACTAAGGTAAATAGGAATAGCGTAGATCTCATTCTAGATACTACTTATATAATGGGTCCAAATAATGAGATTTTTATTCCAGTTATTTTGGGAGACTCCGCTACAACTGTTGGTGATGTTTTGGCGTTGGCATTTAGTTTGGATTATGATGCATCAAAAATTGTTTCAGGCAGTATTGATTTTATTCCAAATAATTGTCTTGGAGTCTTAGGCCAGGATTTATATTCAATGTCTTATGATTTGCCTATGATTGGCCAACTCGATGTTGGTGTTATTAGAACAAATAATGTAGGAATTGATACAAGTGGTGTTGTAGGACATTTGAAATTGCAGATCAATGGTTCAAGTCAACAACTTCCTTTTAATATCAGTAATTCGGCTTTAGTGAATGCTCAAACTGCTGAAATCCCTTTGCAAACGTCAGCAATGACCTTAAATATAAACCTAGGATCTAGTAATGGACTTGAGCCTTTAGAGCTCAAAGCTTACCCAAATCCTATTCATGATTATGTTATTATTCGAGGGGCATTAAAAGGTGCTAGCTATGTGATTTATGCACTTGATGGTTCAGTAATGAGTTCTGGAATATTGACTCAGAGCATAGAAAATAAGCTGAGTACAGATTTCCTTGCGAAAGGTGTTTATCAGATGAAAATTAATTTAGCTGGTGATACAAGGAATGTAAAGCTTGTTAAGTATTAGTATTTAGTAGCGTTATAAAGTTTATTGATATGAAAAAAATATTACCCCTATCTCTTATAGCTGTTTTTATTATGCAGTCTTGTGATCCACCATTTGTGACGAAAGTAGAATGGGTACTAAAGAAACCCTTTATCGCAGATGTAAACTTAATGGTTAGTAAGGAGTTTGCGGATAGGGAGGGTGTTGAACCTTGCTGTGAGCTTAGTAATAAAACAAAAGAGCATGTTGCTATTAATGAGCGTTTTATTGGAAAAGATTGTTTGTATGATCAATTAAATAAAGAAGAGAGGACCTTAATTTTTAATAAAATCGCATCTTATATTAGAAAAAAGAAGAAAGTCAAGTCTGTTTATCCAGGTTTGCATAATCAAAGAATTCCTTTTTCTAAAAAATATTTTGAGGAGATCGATGAAAATGGTTTAAAAGGTTTACAAACTATCTCAGAAATAAGTGTCAAAGGAGAGGAGATAGATCTTGGATACAGAACGCTGAAGTCTGATACCTTATACGCTACGGATACGTTATTAATGGTTGATCCAGTAACATTAGAAGAGAAATATTTTTTCGAGAATAAAAAGGATCATATCTCCAATTTTAATGGATTAAAATTTTATGAGTCTTGGAACTTAGATCAAAATTTGATTTTCTTTAAAAAAATCAAATATCTAGGATTAACCATTCCTGTTTATGCGGATTACCCAGATCATCTTAAAGGGCAATACGTAGCTGATATTATGTTGTTGGGTTTGCAGGCAACAAATTGGAAAGGCAAAACAGATCTCATAAAACAAAATATCAGAACTGATGTTCTATTTGATTTTAATAATGATAATAAACAAAAATTTGAAAATCAGAATGGCTTTGATGTTATACTTACTCACTTATTAAAAGGTGTAAGTGATGGAAAATTAAATGCGTATGATTTTGAAAGCACCCAATTATATGATGGGACTTGTACGCCTGATGCTTGTAAATCACAGTTTGATGAGGATAAGCTAACGCCATTAAGTGCGGATGATTTTTTTAATAACTATGCTAGAATAGATACTATGGTGGTTATAGATCCAGTGACATTGGAGGAAAGCCATCAGGTTATTGAGCGGGTAATGTCAAACAGAATGATTATTGGACTGACCTTTATAGAGGATTGGAGCATAAATGATGATTTATGCTTTGACAAAGCTGTCAAATATGTTGGCTTTATAGAAGCTGTAAATAATGATGGAGGTGATATCGTTGGCAAGAGGGTGAGAGCTTTAATTCAACTGCCACATTTATCTGGTTTTAAGTAATAGTCTTAGTTACAAATTGATAGGTGTTCTCTGACTTTTGCTCCATTATAATTTCTCTACTTTTCGAAAGCTCATAAATAAGCTCTATGTTATAATGACGAATGGTCAGCAGGTCTAAACCACTAGTATATTCAACCTTAAAATCTTTTTTGAGTTCCTTTACTAAAGGTTCAATCATATAGCCTTTATTAGTACAGCATAAGTTCATGCTGATGGCTTTATTTTGCATCATATTTACGCGAACATTATGTTTGCTGCATACCTTAAAGATTCGGCTAATATCATTTTCACTAACAAATGAAAAATCAGTTGTATAAATTGAAAGTAAAATTTGATTTGGTTCAACTATTGTAATTGGGGGATACAATAGTTCTTGCTCTATTGCTTCAATCACCGTACCCTCTTCATTAGAATCTAAAAAAGATTTAACGAGTAATGGAATACCTTTATTTTCAAGAGGCTTAATGGTCTTAGGATGTAGTACCTTAGCGCCATAGTACGTCATTTCTATAGCTTCCTTGTAGGATAGCTTAGGGATTTTTTTAGCAAAATTAAATCGCTTAGGATCTGCATTTAAAATACCTGGCACATCTTTCCATACAGCAACATGCTCAGCATTTAATATTGCACCCAAAATTGCCGCAGTATAGTCTGAGCCTTCACGGCCTAATGTTGTAGACAAATTTTCAAAGGTAGAACCAATAAATCCTTGTGTAATGATTAATGTATCCTTATGTAATAATGGTGATATTGTTTGCTCTGTATTTCGAATTGTAGCTTCCCAATCAATTTGTCCTTCTCTATAGTTATGGTCAGTTTTAATAACTTTTCTAGCATCAACCCATTCGACCTGCATGCCATTTTCTTTAAGATAAATAGCAATAATTTTAGTGGATAATAGTTCTCCAAAGCATACTATCTGTGCATATTCAAAATTATAATTATCAACCGCATCTTTATTCAATACTGCCTCTAGCTCAGTAAAAAGACTTTCTAATTCTTTTTGAATTATTGCCAAGCCTGATGAATTAAAGAGGCAACTGCATACATTCAAGTGAAAAAGCTTTAGCTTATCAAACTTTTCTTGTAGGTCAGTCTTTTGGTGAAAGTGTGATTCAACAAGAGCCTCTAAGGCATTCGTTGTCTTGCCCATTGCTGAAACCACCATGACCAATTTTTCTTTTCGAAAACCTTCCAGTATCGACGCAATATTTTTGACTGCTTCCGCATCTTTAACAGATGCACCACCAAATTTAAAGACTTTCATAGCACTAAAATATCAAATTGCTAGTATAAAAACTATTCAAAATCAGCGACCTCTGCTCCTTTCCTATACCAATAGAAGCCGATATTGATATTTACACGCATACTAACATCAAAATCTTCTACGCCATACCCAATCTCATCATAGAAAATCCCAATGGAGTTATCTAATAGTAAACCCTTCCATTTAAAAGCTAATCCTGAAGAAATGCCAGCTATTGGAATCGTTTTGTTAAATATGTCATTTGCTCTAATTCCTATAGAAGGACCTATAAATACACCAAAGTTTTCAAAGAAATAAAAGCGCGGATGGAGCTCAAATTTAAAGTGCCTAGGAGCGGCAATAAGTATAGTTGAACTATCTGTTACAATAGTGCCTTCACCATTAATCGTAGCCATTTTAGAGCCGTATTGCAGAACACCATCAAAATAAGAAAGTCCAAAATTAATTGAGAACTTCTTGCCAATATTACCTTTCTCGTAAAATAGATTTACACCCTTAATATCTCCTAAGGCAATTTGAGGACTAAGCTTTAGAGCATTAATTGTATAGAAAAAACCAAATTCATCAAAAATGCGCATTTCAGCATCATAGTCAGGCGCTTGCTCAAGGGTGTCTGTGCCAAGGCTATCAATAATAGGAGGGGGGAGCAATTTGTCCTCTTGAGACATTAGCTGTGAATTGAAGCACAATAAACAGGTGATGATATATATTAAGCGGATCAAGGATTAAAGCTAGTTAATATTTTCTGAACTTTTTCCACCATAT
>CAJXBJ010000127.1 GCA_913050195.1 uncultured Saprospirales bacterium | reverse complement strand
CTCCAGGAAACTTTTCTTCTGATGGCTGAAAAAAAAACTTCACAGTTCCTTCTATTTCCTCTTTTAACTCACTTAATATTTTGGCAACGCCCAATAAAGATGCCGTATGGACATCATGACCACATGCGTGCATTTTCCCAATATTCTTAGATTTATAAGACACCTCATTCGCCTCTACTATAGGCAATGCGTCCATATCCCCCCTTAACCCTACTACTTTCTTACTAGGATTCTTACCCTCTAATAATGCTATAATACCTGTTTTTGCAACTCCTTTCGTATGCGGTATACCAAACTCACTCAATTTCTTTGAAACAAACTCTGCAGTTCCAAATTCCTCAAAAGCCAACTCTGGATTGGCATGTATATGACGCCTATATTCAACTACCTCATTAAAATATTCCCTACTTAATGCTTTTATCTTCGCTTTGACGTCCATTGTTTTTCTTTAAATCCTCAATTCTAATTTTCTCTTTAACATAAATTGCAGAGGTATATGCATCCTTTAACCTATTTGTTAGGATATTTGCTTCCCAAAATGCCCAGGGGCCATAAAAATTACCCACCCTTAATTTAAATGAGGGTGGAGAGAAAAGCATATATGTAGGAATGTTTGGGAACTGCTCAACAAACTGCTCATTCCATGTATATATTGAGTCTTTTGGACCTACTGCTATTTGCACTCTATAGCCATCAACCACACCCCCTTCCTTATTTTTTTCAAGCCAATTATTCCTTAAAATATTCAGCTCTTTATTCGTAAGCTCATAAGGCTTTCTCAACTTTTCTATTCTTGCCTTAATACTAATTTCTTCCTCTAAAACAACTTCTTTATGGTCACTCAAGCGACTATTTTCTTCAGAACTTTCAAGGACTTGTGCATGAATTCTAAAATGCAGGAGTAAAGGAAAAAAAAGAAATAAGTATTTAAACATTATATAAGTTATTTAATTATGCTTTTCCACAGCATTGTTTATATTTTTTACCACTTCCACAAGGGCAGGGAGCATTTCGCCCAATTTTTTGCCCAACTCTTACTGGCTCCCTCTTCTCCTTCTGTTCGCCATTTGTATTTAAGGCCTGTTCATTACGGTGTGCCTGCAGTGCTTCTTTTTCTCTTTTTCTTTCTGCTTCTTTAACCTCATTTGGATCAGGAGTCAATATTTTACCCTTAAAAATAAAGTTAGAAATTTCTTTATTCAAATTAGTTAACATACGTTCATACAAATTGTATGCCTCCATCTTGTAAATTATCAAAGGATCTTTCTGCTCATAAACGGCTGACTGTACTGACTGCTTTAAGTCATCCATTCTTTTAAGATGTGTTTTCCAAGTTTCATCTATGATTGCTAATGAAATATTTTTCTCAAAAGTCCGGATAATGCTCACACCATCAGAATTGTAAGCATCTTCAAGATTAACCACTACTTGTATAACTTTATTCCCATCCGTAAATGGTATGACAACATTTTGTACCGTATCTCTTTTATTTTTATAAACATCTCGAATAAATGGCATACACATTTTAGCAATCCCTTCAGACTTCTCTTGATAAGCTTTTTGAACATCTAAATATAGAGCATCAGATAAGTCTTCAGACGTTTGGGATTCAAACTCACCTTCCTTAACATTACTTTCTAATCCAAAAAATCGAATACAGTCTTGTTTAAACACTTCATAATTCCCCTGAACCTTTGTTCCTGCAGTTAATTCATCACAGAGATCATACAAACTATTGTTAATATCAACACTTAATCTATCCCCCCAAAGGGCATGTTTTCGCTTTTTATATATATTCTCTCTTTGAATATTCATAACATCATCATATTCTAAGAGTCTTTTTCGAATACCAAAATTGTTTTCCTCAACTTTCTTTTGCGCTCGCTCTAAGGATTTAGTTACCATAGAGTGCTCAAGAACCTCTCCTTCCTTAAACCCAAAACGATCCATAGTCTTTGCTATACGTTCTGACCCAAACAAGCGCATAAGATTATCCTCTAAAGAGACGAAAAAAACTGAAGACCCAGGGTCTCCTTGTCTACCAGAACGTCCACGCAACTGACGATCAATACGTCTAGAATCATGACGTTCTGTACCTAAAATGGCTAAACCTCCCGATTCTTTAACTCCCTGACCTAATTTTATATCCGTACCTCTACCAGCCATATTAGTAGCAATAGTAACTGCCCCTGCTTTACCTGCCTCAGCAACAACATCTGCCTCTCTTTGATGTTGTTTTGCATTAAGCACATTATGTCGAACACCACGCATTTTAAGCATTTTAGACAAAAGTTCAGAAACCTCAACAGAGGTTGTCCCAACAAGAACAGGCCTTCCCTCCTCAGTACACTTATTAACCTCTGCAATTATAGCATTAAACTTTTCCCGCATCGTTTTGTAAATACGATCATTCATATCATCTCTAGCTATAGGAAGATTTGTTGGGATGACTACAACATCCAATTTATAAATTTCCCAAAACTCTCCTGCCTCTGTTTCAGCTGTTCCCGTCATACCAGAAAGCTTATGATACATTCTAAAGTAGTTTTGTAGTGTTACGCTAGCATAAGTCTGTGTTGCTGCTTCTATCTTCACTTGCTCTTTTGCCTCCAATGCTTGGTGTAAACCATCTGAAAAACGGCGTCCCTCCATAATACGACCAGTATTTTCATCTACTATTTTTACTTGGTCATTCATGACTACGTACTCTACATCTTTTTCAAATAGTGTATATGCTTTTAATAATTGTTGAACTGCGTGAACTCGTTCACTTTTAATTGAATAATCTTGAAGAATAGCATCTTTCTTTTCCACTTTTTCCTCTTGAGAGATAGCTTCATCATCTATGGCACTTAAATCTGTAGCCAAATCTGGCATTATAAAGAATTCCTTATCATGCACCATTTCTGTAATCATGTCAATTCCCTTATCGGTCATATCAACACTATTATTCTTTTCATCAATGACAAAGAGCAACTCTTTATCAATCTTAGGCATTTCCTTGCCTTGTTCTTGCATATAAAAGCCCTCTACTTTTTGAAGCTTTGTTCGAATACCTGTTTCACTTAAATATTTTATAAGGGGTTTATGCTTTGGAAGAGCCCTAAAAGCCCTTAATAATGCGATAGGTCCCTCTTCTTTATCTCCTTCAGCAATTAATTTTTTAGCTGAGGTTAAAAAACCACTAACTAATTTCTTCTGTGCTTCATAAAGCCGACGAACTATTGGCATCAATGATTCATACTCCTGCTCATCTCCTTTTGGAACAGGACCAGATATTATTAATGGTGTTCTAGCATCATCTACAAGTACGGAGTCAACCTCATCCACCATAGCATAATGCAGTTTTCTTTGAACTAACATGGATGTATCATGAGCCATATTGTCTCTCAAGTAATCAAACCCAAACTCATTATTCGTTCCATAAACCACATTTTTCTTATATGCAGCTTTTCTTTCTTCGGAATGTGGTTGATACTTATCAATACAATCAACACTTACACCTAAAAATTCTAAAATTGGCCCCATCCATTCAGAATCCCTTCTAGCCAAATAATCATTAACTGTTACGATATGAACTCCTAAGCCAGTTAAACCATTTAAATATGCTGGTAAAGTTGCAACCAAAGTCTTACCCTCACCAGTAGCCATTTCCGAAATCTTCCCCTGATGTAAAACTATACCTCCTATTAACTGAACATCATAATGCAACATATCCCAGTTAACTTCATTACCAGCTGCATCCCAACTTGTTTGATAAATAGCTTCATCCCCTTCTATATCAATATATTCTTTTTCTAAAGCTAACTTACGATCCATATCTGTTGCTCGGACCTTGATTTCTTCTGAGCTCTTAAAAATTTGAGCTGTGCGTTTCATGACTGCAAAAGCCTCTGGTAGAATGTCCATTAAAATCACCTCAAGTTTTTCATCCCTGCTCTTCTGAAGCTTATCAACTTCATCAAAAAAATCTTCCTTTTGAAAAACATCAGTAGATTCATCTATCTTAAGCCTAATTTCCTTTATTGATTCATCAATATCTTTAAGCCCATCACGAATTGTTAATTGAAACTCTGATGTTTTAGCTCTTAAACTATTTACATCTATTGATTGAAAAGTTTTAAAATGACTATTAATAGACTGAACAAGAGGAATTATTTCCTTTATATCTCGATCGGATTTGTTACCGAAAATTTTATTTAGAAAAGAAGTGATTTTATCAATCATTTAACTCTGAT
>CAJXBJ010000126.1 GCA_913050195.1 uncultured Saprospirales bacterium | reverse complement strand
GTCCAGTCAGCTTCTCCTTTATACATTTGTACCCGCGTTCTGCCATGAATACTTAAAGCCTGTATGCCAACATCCTGAAGACGTTCAGCAACATCAACAATATACTTGGTGTCATTATCCCAACCAAGTCTAGTTTTAACAGTAACAGGAAGCTTAGTGGCTTTGACAATCTCTGAAGTCATTTTTACCATCTTAGGTATATCCAGAAGTATTCCAGCCCCAGCACCTTTACAGGCTACTTTTTTAACAGGACATCCATAATTGATATCTATAAGATCGGGATTTACACGCTCAGAAATTTCTGTTGCCTGACGCATAGAGTCGATCTTATCACCAAAAATTTGAATGCCAATAGGTCGTTCATCTTCATATATGTCTAGCTTTTGAGTGCTTTTCTCCGCATCCCTAATGAGGCCCTCCGAAGAAATGAACTCAGTGTACATCATATCAGCACCGTGGTTTTTGCAAAGCTTTCTGAAAGGAGGGTCGCTAACATCTTCCATTGGTGCCAAGAGTAGAGGGAATTCTCCTAAATTGATATTACCTATTTGAACCATCCTTGCTTTATCCGTATTTTGGTTCAAAATTAGGAAAAAAGCCTTGCTTGACATGAGACATAATCTAGAAAAAAAACCTTTGCTTATTATTCTGCTGGCTGTTATCCCCATAGTACTAGTTTTTACAATTGGTTTTGCATATCTAGGAACACTGATTTCTGAGCTTATTTATGGAGTTGCAATAAGCCCAAGTATTGTTTTAGAGTCAAAAAATCAGATACAGGCATTTCGTTTCGTGCAAATATTTAGTGTTATAGGAACATTTTTATTGCCAGCACTATGTATAAACTATATTGTTCTAAAGCCAGTTAATCGTTTGTGGCATATTAATATGCCTAAGGATTTTAAGTTGTGGGGCATTACAGCTCTTAGTTTATTATGCTTGCTTCCTTTGATGTATATATTATATGCATTAAATAAAGCAATAGAGTTGCCTTCTTTTTTCTCTAGTTTGGAGGGCTTTATGCAGGAACAAGAGTTGCTCAGAGAAAGAGTCCTTTTTCAATTTTTAAGCTTAAAGAGTCCTTTAGATTTTATTGTAAATATTTTTCTTTTATGTGGTTTGGCGGCCGTTGGAGAAGAGCTCTTTTTTAGAGGATGTATTCAAGCGATTCTGGAACGACTTATAGAAAGAAAGTGGTTGGCAGTATTTATTGCTGCTTTTATTTTTTCTTTTGTGCACTTTCAGTTTTATGGGTTTTTTCCTCGTCTTGCAATGGGCCTAGTATTGGGCTTTGTTTTTCTTTGGACAGGTAATATTTTACTCAGTATTGAGCTTCATTTTTTATTCAATTTTATTCAGATTTTCTCCCATTATTTATGGGATGATTTTATTTCAGAACAATTCATGGATCTTTCTTTAATTGCTATGCTCGCTGTAACTTTTGTTTCAGGCACATTGTTGGTGGTATTATTAAGGCTGTTATATCGATATGCTCAGGAAAAAAAGTCAGTGTCTAAATAACTTTAAGGACAATTGCAGATTAAAGGTTTTTATTCATCAAGAAGGGTTGTATATTGTGACCATAATCATTAAAGTCCTAGGCGCGATTGTTTTGAAAGTGCGAGAAAGGGAGCTTGGGCATGGAGAATGAACGATATATTTAAAAGAAGTCTTACTGGCTTTATATATGCTGCAGTTATTGTAGGTTCTGTCATTTGGAGTTTCTATTCCTTGGCAATTGTTTTTGGAGTTTCAAGTTTGTTGTGCTCATGGGAGTTTCTGAATGCATATGCTGATTCAAAGTATAAGCTACAGTGGTATTACAGTTTAATATTATCCCTGTCGATTTTCGTGATTTATGTTTGTGTCCTATTATTTGATAGTATGGGTCCAGCTTATTTGGGATTATTGATTCCTCTAGTGTTTGGGATGTTTGTTTGGGAGCTTTTTAGAAAAAAAGAAAAGCCGTTTAATAATCTTGCCCTTAGTCTTTTAATTCCTTTTTATACTACATTGCCCTTTGCGTTTTTGTGTAATCTGTCTTATTTAGGAAAGGAATTTAATCCAGGTATTGTTATTGGAATTATCCTTTTGAGCTGGTCTAATGATACCTTTGCTTATTTGATTGGAAGAAAGTGGGGTAGGACTAAGCTTTTAGAGCGAATTTCGCCAAAAAAGACCATTGAAGGTAGTTTGGCAGGTTTGATTTCTACGATGCTTATTGCCTATTTTTTATTGCCTTTCTTGTTTGAAGTAAGGGGTATAACAAAGGTCGATTGGCTTGTGATTGGAGGGCTTGTTGTTATATTTGGTAGCTTGGGTGACTTGGTAGAGTCCATGTTTAAACGAAGTGTCGGAATAAAGGACTCTAGTAATCTACTTCCAGGTCATGGAGGATTCTTGGATAGGTTTGATGCTTTATTGTTAGCAGTTCCTTTTGTGTTTTCGTATGTTTATATAATAAGGCATTTAGTCCAATAAAAAATATTGCAGTTAGTTAAATTAATATATATTTGCGCACGTTTTTTTAAGAAAAAAATTGGGTTATGGAAACACTAGTTAAATCAGATAATGCGGTTCACAAGTTCTTAGAATATGTTAAGGAAAGAACCCCTAATCAGCCTGAATTTTTACAAGCGGTAGAAGAAGTGGCTGAGACAATAGTCCCATTTATTGAGGCTAATCCAAAGTATAAGACAGCTAAAATACTTGAGCGCATGGTTGAACCAGAGCGTATGATAACATTCCGTGTAGTGTGGCAAGACGATGCTGGTAATGTTCAAGTTAATAGAGGCTATAGAATTGAAATGAATTCAGCGATAGGGCCTTATAAAGGTGGATTGAGATTTCATCCTTCAGTTAATGAGAGTATTTTAAAGTTTTTGGCATTCGAACAAGTCTTTAAGAATAGCTTAACAACACTTCCAATGGGCGGTGGTAAAGGCGGCTCAGACTTCAATCCTAAGGGTAAGTCTGATTCAGAAGTTATGCGTTTTTGTCAAAGTTTTATGACAGAGCTACAAAGACATATTGGTCCAGAGACAGATGTTCCAGCGGGAGATATTGGTGTAGGCGGTCGTGAGATTGGTTATATGTTTGGTCAATACAAGCGATTAAGAAACGAGTTTACAGGTGTTTTAACGGGTAAAGGTATTAATTGGGGCGGTAGCTTGATACGTCCTGAAGCAACTGGATATGGTTGTGTGTATTTTGCTGAAGAAATGTTAAAGCATAAAGGAGATAGCTTTGCAGGTAAAACAGTAGCGGTTTCTGGTTCTGGTAATGTTGCTCAATATGCTTGCGAAAAAGCAAGAGAATTAGGTGCAAAAGTGGTTACAGTGTCTGATTCAGGTGGGTTTATTCACGATCCAGCAGGAATTGATGCTGAGAAGCTAGCATTCGTTATGGATCTCAAAAATGTTAAGCGAGGTCGCATTAAAGAATATGCTGAGAAGTTTGGAGTAGAGTATTATGAGGGTCAAAGACCTTGGGGGGTTAAATGTGATATAGCATTGCCTTGTGCTACACAAAATGAAATTAATGAAGAGGATGCTAAGACATTAGTTCAAAATGGTGTTATGGCGGTTTCAGAAGGTGCTAATATGCCAAGTACAGCCTCTGCAGTTGAAGTTTTCATAGAGAATAAAGTGCTTTTTGCACCAGGTAAAGCTGCTAATGCGGGTGGTGTTGCTACTTCTGGTTTGGAAATGAGTCAAAACTCATTAAAAATGAGCTGGACTCGTGAAGAAGTAGATGCTAAACTTCATGGTATCATGAAAGATATTCATGCCACTTGTATTGAGCATGGTCAAGAAGGGGATTATGTTAACTATGTTAAAGGTGCCAACATTGGCGGCTTTATAAAAGTAGCTGATGCAATGATTGATCAGGGTCTTGTTTAGGCCAATAAGCTAATTAAGGATTTCTTAAAAAGGGGCTGTTTTTACAGCCCCTTTTTATTTTCTATAAATTATTTTTCCATTAATTCTTGAAGGCGATTTTCAAGAGACTCAATTCTTTCATTTTGCTTATCAATAATGGATTGTTGTTCTTGGACTGCATTAACTAACATATAGTTTAACGCAGATCCATCGTAGGTATAATAGTTTTGACCTTGGTCAATAATAATCTCATTGCCCTCTTCATCTTCACGCACTTTTTGCCAAAAGGCTTTTTCTTCAACCATGTAAGGGGCAATGTTTAACATGTCTTGAGCAAGAATACCGATGTGTTCCTTTTCTTGGTCAATCATTTT
>CAJXBJ010000125.1 GCA_913050195.1 uncultured Saprospirales bacterium | reverse complement strand
GTTTTATCATTCGAAACACCTTTACGATGATTACAACTATTATTTCCTAAATATCAATCAGGAAAGTGGCTTAAGAATAAACACTTTAGATCAATCTTCACAATCTCCTACACATTTCTGTGTTAGCTTTGACGAAATGCAATTTCATGAATTAGAGCAATTCAATTTTCTTAAGAGTGGAAGAACTTGGTTTGGAGAAAGCTTTGAATTCAATAACACTCAAAATTTTTCATTTAATTTTCCAAACAGGTCTGAAAATGATACTGTTTATGTAAAATCTAGTGTTGTAGCTAGATCTACATCGGGGTCTAATTATTTCTACACAACACTTAATGGAAATAACATTCTTAGTCAAAGCATAGGTTCAACCGGAGTAGAGTACACTAGTGAATATGCTAAAAGCAAATCAGCTACACATGAAGGCATTCATAGTGGTCAAAATATTAATCTAAACATTAGTTTTTCAAAAGGCAATAGCTCCGCTAGTGGGTGGCTGAGTTATTTAGAAGTTCAGGCACGCAGACAGCTTATAATGCATGGAAATCAAATGTCCTTTCGTGACCTTAAAAGCTCAGGCAATGGATTTATTACTGAATTTAAACTATCAAATGGTAATGGAATGGGTATATGGGATATAAGCAATCCCATTATACCACGGTCTGTTAACTATTCAAGCTCTTCTAATGATGCTGTATTTACTTTAGCGACAGATAGTCTTAAAGAATTTTTGGCTTTTAACACACAGGGTTATTTAGAACCAATAAATGGAGTCTCAATTAACAATCAGAATTTACACAGCTTGGAAAATGTTGAGCTTGTGATTATTTCTGCACCGGAGTTTTTATCTGAGGCAGAACGGCTGAAAGATATTCATGTAACAAATGACAACTTAAACACTGTTGTTGTTGAGCAGTCTACTATATTTAATGAGTTTTCCTCTGGTAAAGCTGATATTTCAGCAATAAGAGATTTTTTAAAAATGCTCTATGATAGAGCTAATAGTAATGGAGGAATTGCTCCTAAGTATTTACAAATAATGGGGGATGGAAGCTATGATTATAAAGGAATAGGCAATACTGAAAATACAAATTTTGTATTATCCTATCAAAGCCCTAATTCGTTAAACCCAATCAATTCATTGGTCAGCGATGACTTTTATGGAATGCTTGATGACAATGAGGGGGCTAACATCTTTAGCAGTAGTAATCTACTAGATATTGGTATTGGGAGAATTCCCGTAAAAACATTGAGTGAGGCAAAAGCTGTTGTAGATAAAATTGAAAGTTATCTAAGCTCCGAAGCCTTGGGAAGTTGGCGCAATGAGCTTTGCTTTATAGCAGATGATGAGGACTATAACATACATATTAATGATGCAAATACGCTTTCAAACAGTGTTGCTAATGATAATCCGTACATCAATCTTGACAAGATTTTCTTTGATGCTTATACTCAAGTTTCTGTTCCTGGTGGAGAACGATATCCTGATGTGCAAAAAGCAATCAATGATAAAATGTTTCAAGGCACTATGATTATGAATTATACAGGTCATGGGGGAGAACTTGGTTGGGCTCACGAAAGGGTTTTAAATATCACAGATGTTAATGCTTGGACAAACAACACAAAATTGCCACTATTTATGACCGCAACCTGCGAGTTTAGTCGCTTTGATGATCCTGAAAGAACATCTGCAGGAGAACTTGTGCTTTTAAACCCTAACGGAGGTGCTATAGGACTAATGACGACAGTGAGACTGGTCTATTCAAGTGCAAACCAAAATTTAGCTGAAAACTTTTATGCCACGGTTTTTGACTCTATAGGAAATGACATGCCTACTCTAGGCGAAATTGTAATGAGGACAAAAAACAACGCCTGGGCTGGTGAAAACAATCGAAAATTTACTCTTTTAGGAGATCCTGCTCTTAAATTGCCTTATCCAAAGCACCGAGTTAGCACACTTACAATAAATGGCGATAGTGTTAATGGACTTAATGATACTTTAAAAGCCTTATCTAAAGTGAATATTTGTGGTTATGTTCATGACCAAAACGGTAATAAACTTGACCAATTTAATGGTACAGTATATCCGTCAATTTATGACAAGAGTAGCAACATCACAACTTTAGCAAATGATCCATCTAGTAATCCTAAAACCTTTAATCTTCAAAAAAGCCTAATATATAAAGGAAAAGCGAGTGTTATTAACGGAGACTTTTGCTTTGAATTTATTGTCCCAAAAGATATAAACTATAGCTTTGGAAGTGGTCGTATTAGTTATTACGCAGAAAATGGAGAAGAAGATGCAACTGGATTCTATAAAGACTTTATTATTGGCGGTACAGCATCAAATTTTGAAGAGGATAAAGAAGGTCCGGAAATTGAAGTTTACCTCAATGACGAAAATTTTGTCTTTGGAGGGTTAACTAATGAAAATCCATTATTGTTTGTAAAGCTAGAAGACAAAAGCGGCATAAATACAGTTGGAAACAGCATTGGTCATGATCTAACTGCTTTATTAGATGAAAACACGCAGGATATTATTAATCTTAATCAATATTATGAAGCTGACTTAGATAATTATCAAAAAGGCATTGTACAATACCCAATGCAAAATATAGAGGAGGGAAGACATCAAATCAAAATAAAGGCATGGGATGTATTTAATAATTCAAATGAAGCTTTTACTGAATTTATTGTTGCAAAAAATGCTCAGCTTGCATTAAACAATATACTCAATTACCCCAATCCATTTGTAAATAATACCTTCTTTCAGTTTGAACACAATAAGGCAGGATCTTTATTAGATGTAAAAATTCAAATTTTTACTATTTCTGGCAGATTAATAAAGACCATTGACCAAGCTATTGCTACTACTGGATTTAGAGTAAATGATATTCGTTGGGATGGGCTTGATGACTACGGTGATCCTATAGGACGAGGGGTTTATATTTATAGATTATATGTCCAAGATGAATCCTTAAGTCATGCTGAAGCGTATGAAAAGCTTGTTATACTCCGTTAAGTCATAATATTTTTTAATACTTTTACGTTCCAAAATGGAAATCTTATTAGATAGACCAAACATAGTAAATATGAACATCACAAAACTCATCACCGCATTTTTGATTGTTTCGTCTTGCTTTTCATCTTTGTTAAGCGCACAATCACTAGATGAAATAAACACAATTACAACAGCTGTCCCTTTTCTAAGAATAGCCCCTGATGCAAGATCTGGCGCCATGGGCGATGCTGGCATTGCTACAACACCAGATGCCTTTAGCATACACTGGAACCCTGCTAAACTTTCTTTCGCAGAAGAAGATATGGCCTTTGGTCTTTCTTATACGCCTTGGCTAAGAGAGTTAGTTGGTGATATATATGCTGCAAATCTTGGTGGATACAAAAAGCTTGATGACAAACAAACATTGGCTTTTTCCTTGCTTTATTTTAGCTTAGGAACAATCAATTTCACGGATATGAATGGTCAAGATGCTGGTACCTTTATGCCAAGAGAATTTAAAATTGATGGTGCTTATTCTAGAAAACTTTCTGATAATTTATCACTTGGTGTTGCCTTGAGATATATTTATTCTTCTTTGGCTAGTGGTCAATTTGTAGGAGGCGCAGAAATTAAGCCAGGGACCTCAGCTGCCGCTGATATTTCACTTTATTATCAAAAGCCATTAGAGCTTATGGAAAAAAATGCTGTTTTGTCATTTGGAGCAAATATTTCAAATATTGGTGCTAAAATCACCTACACAGAATCTGCACAAAAAGATTTCATACCAACTAATTTAGGTTTAGGTGGTGCTCTTACTGTTGACTTAGATGATTATAACAAACTAATGGTAACTGCTGATATAAATAAACTCTTAGTACCAACTCCACAAGCTCCAGTTAATGGTGTTTATGAATACAAAGACTTGTCTGTGGCTTCTGGTATGTTTGGCTCTTTTTCAGATGCTCCAAATGGAATGAAAGAAGAATTTAGAGAGATTATGTACTCTGCTGGTCTTGAGTACTGGTATGACCAACAGTTTGCTGTGAGAGCAGGTTATTTCTACGAACACCCAACTAAAGGTAACCGCCAATATTTAACGGCAGGGCTTGGAATGAAACTTAATGTCTTTAATTTAGGTGTTTCTTATTTAGTTCCAACCAACGATCAAAGGAATCCTCTTGATGAGACATTGCGCTTTTCATTAGGCTTTGATTTCTCAGCCTTTCAAGAAGGCAAAAAGTCTGAATAGTATATGGGGTTTCGCATAGGCTATGGCTATGACGTTCACCAATTGGTTGA
>CAJXBJ010000124.1 GCA_913050195.1 uncultured Saprospirales bacterium | reverse complement strand
TTTAATCTTTCAAATGCTTGAGTGTATAATTCATCTTCAGTCGCATTTTGAAGCTTTTGGGCTGAATTTAGTATTCCACCACCGCGTTGAGCTATTTCTTCATAGCTAAGGCCTTTAATTCTATCTTCAAATTCGCCCTCTCGATAAGCTGCAAAAATTAGATGTGTATGAGGATCGCACCAAGTTGGTAGTACATAACCACCGCTGGCATCTATGATTTTATCAGCATGATTTGGAGCTTCGTTCATAGGTCCAAAAGCAGCTATTTGACCATCTTTAATAGCAATAAATGCATTATCTATACTTGGTAATGCTGCCATTTCTTTTCCGCAAATACGTCTTTCAAATTTACTTCTTACTTGAAGAAGTGACTTGATATTTATAATTAATGTATTCAGTTGATAATCAGTTTAAAAAGTATTTATATGTAAACTTATAGTTTAGGCCTAAGCCTTCCTTTTTTATATATATTGCTTTTTGCTTTTACATGCTTTTTTCGAAGAATTTTTTGATCTTCTAAAGGCAGATTGTGAATTTTTTGACACTCCTTTGAACAACATCCGTCAAATTTAGATTTGCATTTTTCACATTGAATAAAAAGGATATGACACATCTCATTTTTACAATTAGTATGTGTGTCAGCTTTTAATTCACATTGATGACAATTACTTATGACTTCGGATGATATTCTCTCCCCTAAGCGTTCATCAAAAACAAAGTTTTTACCGATAAATTTATTTTCGAGTCCTTTCTCTTTAATTTCTCTAGCATAGTGAATGATTCCTCCATAGAGTTGATTTACATCTTTAAAGCCTTTGTGCTTGAGATATGCACTTGCTTTTTCACAGCGAATACCTCCTGTACAATAGAGCAATACTTTTTCATCTTCTTTATTCTTAAGAATATCAAGCACCATTGGCAACTCATCTTTAAATGTGTCGCTGTCTGGGCATATTGCACCTTTGAAATGTCCAACTTCACTTTCATAGTGATTACGCATGTCTACTACGTTAGCCCCATTTTCTATGGCTTTATTAAAGGCTTCCGCATCTAAATGATTGCCTACATTTGAAGCATCAAAACTTTCATCAGTCAGACCGTCAGCAACTATTTTGTCTCTAACCTTAATAATTAGCTTGTAAAAAGACTTTCCATCATCCTCAACAGCAAGGTTTAATCTTAGCCCTTCAAACTCTTTTTGACGTTTAACAAAGTTCACAAAGTCTTCCCAATGGTGTTCTGGTATGCTTATCTGAGCGTTTATGCCTTCTTTAGCTACATATATACGTCCAAATACAATCCACTTATTTAGTACTTCAAAGAGCAGATTTCTGTAAGAGTCGGGTTCTTCAATTTGAAAATACCTGTAAAAAGAAATGGTCTTTCGTTTGAAAGATTCTTTGGCTAAAGCCTCTCTTAATACACGTTTATCTACTTTGTTATGTAAAACCGTCATTTTATTGTATAATTTTACGGAACAAAAGTACGATTAATTCATGAGTTTACATGATATAATACAAAAGCTCACATGGCTTATTTTCTCTTTAATTGTAACAAGTGTTAGCTTATCAAATAATCCGGATACTATTCATTTTGATTCCCTTAATTGGAACGGAACCCCTAAGTTAGGTCTTAATTATGTGTTATTTTTCACTAACGATAATGCTAATATATATCATGAAGGACAAACACAGCCCACGCAATTTTATCCTATATATAGAATATCTAAGGAGGATCCATTAGGTGATCTTAGCTTACATGTATTTGAGCTTTCTTATTATAATGTACTTGGTGCCTTTGTTCAATTAGGTATGGTTCAGGCAAATTTACTAAAGGCATATCCTGTAGAATCCCAAGCTAGATATAGGGTTCTAAATCATATTCAGGTAGCCCAAGCAAAGCAAAGCATTGTAAACTCAGGTGGAGCATCCTATGATTTATTACCATATCAATATGCTTTTTCAAAACGACCTCAGACTTACAGCTTTGGCTTATATTACAGTCCTTGGAAGTTTCTTTATGTTAAATTGGGAGTAAGTAGCTTGAAGGCAGAGCAATTTCAGATATTTATTGATGAGGAAGATCTTTATAGATCTCACCTTCAAGATTATATTTTTGAGTTTTCGGAAGAAAATATAGAAGGTAAGGATACCTATGTTTTAAATCCGCGGACTATTAATAAAACAAATTATTTAGGAGGAATTGGCTTTATGTATGGGCAATTCCAAATGGAAATTGGTTATAACGCTTTGTGGAGAAGCGGTTTCTTAAGTGTTGGAGTGAATATTGATTATGATAAGCTAAATACGCCTTAAGTTTAATATTCATTTTCCATAATGTGCTCAATTAATAATTGGGTATATTCTTTTGAAAAATGTGTATTACAAAAGGCAATTACCCATTCATTAATGTTTTCACCATTTTTTATACCTTCATCTAGCTTTAAAGCTCCTTTTTGATTGTTTTTCTTTTTCTTTTTCATGGTTCCTAGTTTTTGTTGTTTTCAATAAAAACAAAGTGCGTGCCAAACTAAATTTCATACTTTACTTATTTGTTTATATAATTTAATACCAAGGGTTAAAAAAAGGTAACCAATATTAATACGAATTTTCGGACTGTTTTATTATTTAAAGTCGCATATTTGCATCAAAATACTCTAGTAATGAAGTATGAAATGAATGAAGATCAAGAAGTTTTAGTGCAACAGTTAACGCATAAAATTTCGCAATTAGAGTCCCAAATTAAAGAGAGTAAAGATTATGAAAAAGAAGCTTTAGTTGAGGAGAAAAAACTATTTCAAAGCCATTTAGAGGATCTCCGTTTTGGAGCTATTATTATTTCGTATTCAAAGAAAAGTGAGTCTGAAAAATGGGATTTTTGGAAGGAAGAGTTTTCAAATTTAATGAGTCTACATTTAGCCTTTAAGAATCTTTATGAAATATTTGATCGAGAGTCTTATAATCGTTGGGTAGAAATAGCTGAAGATTTTGACGAGTACTTAATTCGTATCTGTGACGAATTTAATTTAGAATATGAATTAGCCTATACGCTTTGCGAGCTAAATCATGGTTCTGATGACTGGAAGCGAATTATTGAAAATAATGAGGAGTAGGCTAGGCCTGCTTAAATTTATTTATGGCATTAGAGGTAAACTCTGACAATACTAGTTTCCCACTCATAGCTGCTCTTTCTTCTAGAAGCTGATCCCAATTTTCAGTCCCTTGCCAAGATGCTGTTTTTAACAACATCATTGCTTCCGGATTACTTTTAGAAAGAGTGCTAGCTAGTGATTCAATAGCTTTGTCCATTTCTTCCGCAGTTTCATAGACTTCATAGTAAAGTCCTTTGTGCTTAGCCCACTCAGAGCTGTACCAAGCCGTTGCATTTATAGCCATTTGCTGGAAGGCTGATGTGCCTACTTTACGCTCTACAGCTGGTCCAACTACAAATGGGCCTATACCAATTGCTAGCTCACTTAGTTTGGCTGCTGCATATTTTGTTGCAAAACAATAATCAACGCAAGATGCCATACCAACACCGCCACCAACTGTCTTACCTTGGACACGTCCAATAATAAATTTCGGACATTTTCTTGCAGCATTTATCACTCTCGCAAAGCCCATAAAGAATTCTTTACCAACTTCTTCATTGTTAATTGAAAGTAATTCATCAAAAGAAGCACCTGCACAAAACGCTCTGTCTCCTGCACTTTTTAGTACAATCACTTTAATAACATCATTGGTGCCAGCTGCTTCTATTGTGCTCGCAAGCTTTTTAAGGACTTTTCCTGGAAGTGAATTGCTCTTTGGATGGTTAAACTCTATAGTGCCTATACCTTCTTGAATGCTTATTTTAACGTCTCCTTCATTTATAGCAGTACTCATTTTACTTCTTGTTTATTTTGATTGATCAATTTTTCGAACCATTGTTAAAATGGTAGCAAGAGCTACTGTTTCACCTGTCTCATCATAAACATCTACCATGAATTTTACAATGCCTTTTGCTATGTCATCTTCAGAACGCTTTTCTTGATCAATTTTTTCTTTAACTGTAAAGCGTACGCCAATAGTTGCACCAGCATATACTGGTTTTGTGAATCGGCATTCGTCAATGCCATAGTTTAGTAGTACTGGCCCTTTGGCTGGATCAACAAAGAGTCCTGCTGCTTTAGAAAGAACAAAGTACCCATGAGCCACTCTTTCTTCGAATATAGTGCCATCAAGCGAGGTTTCATCCATATGTGCATAGAAATTATCTCCACTCACATTCGCAAAATTCACAATGTCTGTAGTTGTAACAGTGTGTTTATGCGTAAATACTGTTTCACCTATTTCTAATTCTTCAAAGTGTTTTCTAAACACGTGAGGATT
>CAJXBJ010000123.1 GCA_913050195.1 uncultured Saprospirales bacterium | reverse complement strand
GAGCTTTGCTGTTTAGTGTCTCTAAAGTAAGAGGACACACGTTTTTTAATATTTATGGCTTTTCCTACATAAAGAAGGGTGTCATTTTCGTAATAGTAATAGATGCCTGGACTGTTCGAAAGGCTTCCCTGAATATGTTTAAATTCATCTAAGGTCAAAAGTCACTGAATTCATCATAATCTTCTGATTCTACCTTTTTCTTTTCGCATTCCAATTCAATAGAAAGCTCTTGCTCAGGTTCATCAAAAACCGCTTTTGAATTAAACTTTAGGCTAGAATCAGCATATACTTTTTGCATATAAAGCCCCCATATTGGAAGCGCCATATTCGCGCCCTGTCCCAATGCTGTCGATCTAAAATGTGCGCTTCTGTCCTCACATCCAACCCAAACACCATTTACTAATTCTGGGGTATAGCCCATAAACCATCCATCTGAGTTATTCTGAGTAGTTCCTGTTTTTCCGCAAATATCTCCTTCAAGTTTATATCTAAATCTTAGTCGACGGCCAGTGCCAGTGGTTACCCCTTTGTTTCCTGTTTTAGGGTGTGTCAGCCGTGGATTATGTACGCCATCAACAACGCCCTGCATGAGTTTGACCATGCCATAAGCGGTTTCTTCTCTAATGGCTTCTTTTTTATCTGGTATAAACTCCTCTATGAGGTTTCCATTCTTATCTTCTATGCGATCAATATAGGTAGGTTTGACCCAAATACCTTTGTTGGGAAATGTTGAATAGGCCCCTACCATCTCATATACAGATAAGTCAAAGGTGCCTAAACAAATAGATGGATATGCTTTAATATCACTTGTGATTCCAAGTTTTTTAGCCATATTGACGACGGCTTTTGGCCCATACTTTTGCATGACATAGGCAGTTATGCTATTAATAGAACCGGCTAATCCATATTTTAAAGACAGAAGCTCTCCAGTATAATAGCCATCTGAGTTTTTTGGTGTCCAGGCCTCTTCAAGACCTTTAGTAAATGTATAGGGTTGGTCCGGAACTTCTAGACAAGGAGATTCACCATTGTCTATGGCTACAGTGTATACAAAGGGTTTAAAGGTTGAGCCAACCTGGCGCTTTCCTTTATAGACGTGGTCATATTTAAAGTGAGTATGATTAATTCCACCAACCCATGCCTTAATATGCCCTGTGCCTACTTCCATAGATAAAAACCCACATCTCAGAAAGTTCTTAGCATATTTCACAGAATCCAATGGGGTCATAGTTGTGTCCACAATCCCTTTCCATGTAAAAACCTTCATGTCTGTAGAGGTGTTAAATATTTGATTAATCGTATCCTTAGAGAACTTTCTATCATATCTAAGTCTTCTATACCTCTCTGATTGTTTCATACCGTTGCTTATAATACGGTCTATATCTTTCTTGCTCAATTCTTTGTCGAAAGGAGCATTTTTGTGTCCTTTCCAATGCTCATCAAAATCAAACTGAAGAGCAGTCATATGTTCTTTAACTGCTTCTTCTGCATAGCGTTGCATTCGAGAATCTATAGTTGTATATATTTTTAGACCATCCCTATATAAATTGTATGGAGTTCCATCTGCTTTAAAGTTTGTTTTACACCAGTATTTGAGATCGCCTCTTATTTTTTCGCGAAAATAAGTAGCTAAACCTTTATTGTGATCTTCAATTTGATAATTAGTCATTAATGGAAGTGCCTTTATGCTATCAAGTTCAGCTTTGTTCAAGTACGCGTATTTGTGCATCTGACTAAGCACTGTATTTCTTCTATTGAGAGAGTTTTTAGGATTTCTATATGGGTTATATAGAGTAGTTGCTTTAAGCATGCCAACAAGAACGGCAGCTTCTTCTATGTTGAGTTGTGCAGGATGTTTTCCGTAGAATGTCCTAGAGGCTGATTTTATACCAAAAGCATTTCCTGTAAATTCAACTGTGTTGAAGTACATTGTTAAGATTTCATTTTTTGTATAGCTTCGTTCAAGTTTGACAGCAATAAACCATTCTTTGAATTTTTGTTTGATTCTGCCAAAAGTTGTTCGTGGTCTTGTATGGAATAGGTTTTTTGCTAGCTGCTGACTTATAGTGCTACCCCCTCCTCCAGTTGAAAATGTAAGTAAGGGTTTTAAGATAACCCTTCCCATTGATCTAAAATCAATGCCTGAGTGTGTATTAAAACGAGCATCTTCCGTAGCAATTAAAGCATTTATAAGGTAAGGTGAGATGTCTTCATATGGAACTGGAGTTCTATTTTTGCTGTAATACTTGCCTAATAAGTAACCGTCCGAAGCAAACACTTCTGTGGCAATAAAACTTTTGGGGTTTTCAAGTTCTTCAAAGCTAGGTAGCTCACCAAGTAGCCCTTTAGAAACACCATACATCAAAAGAGAGAAAGAAGAAATACCTCCTATAAAGACTAGCCAAATAACAATAAGAAGAATAATACGTCCCTTTTTTATATTAAAATTGCCTTTTTCCATCTAGCCTTTAATATTCTTTAAGTAGTTATTTGCAAAGAAATCTGCATAGTCCTTTATGTTTTTGTCTTTAAGAAGTTTAGTGAAGTTTTTTTGTGCTATAAAGAACATATGTTCTTTTTGTACCATGCCTTTTTCAATAGTGTTCTTAAGCTGAATATTTTTGAAATAAGCTAAACTTTCTCTTGAGTTGTCAAAGCCTTTAACCACAACCATTTTGTAATTATTGTCAAATTGCAAATTTGATACAGAATAGTTTTTACGTTTATACTGATCTTCATTAAAATTAGCAATTTTCACACTTATATTAGAAGTTTTATAAATGTCTTTATGCAAAAGGATGACAAAATAGTGTGTTTCATCAGGGGCATTAATAAAGAGTCCTGAGCTTTTTTTATTTCTAATAGCATCTGGGTTATTGTTGATCAGGTCTAATAACTTTTGAGCCTTTAGAGATTCATCAGTTCCATTAAAGTTCTTCACTAAATTTTCTAGTCCAATAACCATCTTTAAGTTGCTGTCAATCTTGCCATAAGAAATTGACCTCAGCAACAAATAGTTTGCTTCAAGTTCGTTTGAAGGATATTCATTTAAAATATAATCTACTTGGCTAATCACATCTTGATGTTGCTCACTTTGAAATAATTCAAATAATTGTTCATAACGAGCCTTCAATATTTTTGAGTCTTTTGATCCCGATTGTTTTCTTTGAAGAAGCTTACTTAATTCGTGATCTGGAAATTCTTGAAGCAAAGCCTGTTTGTAATAATTAGTTTGTCTTTTGTCTTTTTTACGTTTATAGATTAGGTGAAGATGATAGTAGGTTTGGGCTAAGTATTCATGCTCTTTATATTTGTTAATTAAACGATTAAAGGCATTTAGGGCTAAGGGTACATTAGACAGTTCGTTAAAGTAAATACTTCCCGTTTTGAAAAGGGCTTCGGCTATTGCTTTGTCTGACTTAACCATTGCATCATCGTCGAAGGGGATATCGGTCATGTACTGAGTTCGTTCCATTATAGCTTCTTCTTCACTTGATAGCTCACTTTCATCATCCATTGAATCTCCTTCTGTAAACTCAGAACTTTTATCCGATCGCCTCCAATGGTCTTCTAGCTTTCTTTTCCCCCATTTTGCAACAAAAGCATCATAGCCGGAGCGTTTAGCTTGTTCATTGTAAAAGTACCATTCCCTGCCCATGCTAGGCATGCTAGGACCTTTGCTAATAGTCTCTGTGCTTTCATCTTCAGAGTCTTCAGCTTCCCTTGCTTCCTCGAGGGCAATTAAGCGCTCTTCAATAAGTTCATCGATTAACGCATCTAATTCATCCTTTGAAAGGCTCGCAAGAAGTTGCATTGAATCTTGATAAGCGATTACATCAAGATAAATAACAAGGTTGTTTAAAGTTTTAGCCTTAAAGCTTATATCCTTAAATGTAACATTCTCTTTATCTAGGAAAGCAAGTGAACTATCATAATAGGCTGCAGCGCTTCTATAGCTTTCTAAGCTAAAGTAAATATCTCCTGCCATGATGTAAGAGAGTCCTTTTTGTTCTTTGTTTTTGTCTCCTTTTTTTAAGGATATGTTTAAGTGATTAAGAGCTTTGTCAGAGTTAAAATCATTTTTCTCAATTTCTGCTAACCTGTAGTATAGGACATCTAGCTGATCTGCATTTTTTTCATTGCGAATCATTTCTAATAACATTTGCTTTACTTTAGTCAAAGGCATGTCAGCCTTTAAATAAATATCAGCCAGTTTGAGCTTTGTGTTAAATGCAAGATCATAGTCAGGGTTAAGACTTAAAAGTTGATTAAATCGCCTAATAGCTTGCTCGCTCTGTTTAACTTCTCCAAGTAGCTGTCCTTCAATAAAAAGTAAGCGTGGCTTATCACTCTTCTTTTCAATCATTTTAATCGCCTCATGCAGAGGAATAATTGCTTTCTCAAAGCGCTGATTTTTGATATGTGTATGAGCTTCAGTAAGTAAAAGCTC
>CAJXBJ010000122.1 GCA_913050195.1 uncultured Saprospirales bacterium | reverse complement strand
ACAGCTTAGATGTGATGATTCCTACTCGCAAGCACACTTTTGGTGCGGGTGTTCAGGTTTTACAGGATTATTTTAGCAACCAATCTTATGCTGTAAGTAAAATCAGCGCTTTGGGCGCTTATCATTTTGTGCTAGATCGTTATGGAAAACAAAATCTTTCATTAGGCGCATATTTAAATACTTACAGGCAAGTGGACAAATCTCTTTCAGCACTTAATGATAGTGTCCAAGTAGGCAATGTTGTTTCTTTTGCTGACTATGGACTAGGTGCTCATTGGTATAATGTACAGGATAGACAGCCTTTTCTTTCGGCAGGAATGGCTATATATAAAATCAAGCAAAATGATGACCAGAAGTTTTATGATGACGATGGTATTCATCTGGATATATTTAGAGTCCATCTTCATGGAGAAGCTCGGTTCTGGTTGAATCGCTCTAATTCTGTTACATCGCGTTTTGCATATTATGGATTTAAAAATAATCATAGGGTTTCTGCTGGTGTAGAGTTTGAACATTACTTAGGTCTGTTTATGTTAGGAAGCCGTTTGCAAAACCGTATAGTAACACTTAGAAGACGAACTTCTATTTTCGGGGGTATTTATACAAGAGTTCCTGATGGTGTCTTCTTTATGGTGGGTGGAGAAATAATGAGCTTTAGGTTAAGTATAAGTTATGATGCTTATTTCTCAAGTATAGGAGACTCTACTGATGACCCTTGGTATGGAAAGGGTTATATGCGAAATGCCTTCGAAGTAACCTTAGCCTATAAGGGGCTAATTGCTAAACGAAAAAGTCGAGGAGTAAGGGCACCAAAATTGCGCTAGTCTAATTTCCTAAATCAGAAATAAACTTTATTCGCATAATTTGTATTTCGTGCGGTTCAAAACCAAACTCAGATAGTTCCTCTAAAGCAAGGTTGATAGATTCATTTTCTGCTTCATAAAAATAATCATAAATGATATCCTGCTGCTCTTCATCTAAGAGCTCATTTATATAATAGTCTATATTTAATTTTGTTCCAGCATTAACAATTCCCTCAATTTCATCTAAGAGCTCTTCAAGCTCAATCTCTCTAGAGTTTGCTATTTCATCTAAAGGTATTTTTCGATCAATATTTTGAATCAAGTAAACCTTTTTCACAGATTTATTAGCAACAGATTTTAATACAAAGTCTGTTGGTCTTATAACGTGATTCTCTTCAACATAATTGGAAATAAGTTTTACAAAGTCTGAACCATAGCGCTTTGCCTTACCACTACTAACACCCTGGACCTGCTCTAATTCCTTTAAATCTACAGGATACTGTGTTGCCATATCTTTAATAGAAGGGTCCTGAAAAATAACAAATGGCGGAACTCCTAATTCCTTTGCTTTATGACGTCTCAAATCCTTTAATAAGCTAACCAAATTATCATCGAGCGCACTTACATCTGACTGATCTGTAAGCACAATGTCATTATCATCATATTGATGGTAATCTCGGTTTTCGGATAAAATTATTTCATGTGGATTTTCTAAAAACTCATGTCCATTGGCCATAACCTTTATTAGTCCATAGCTCTCTATTTCTTTGAGTAATAGATTTTCTAGTATGCCTTTACGAATGATAGAGTACCAAAACAACTCTCCTTTTTCCTTTCCACAGCCAAAAACATCCAATGTCTCATGCTTATAAGCCTGAACAGATTGTGATTTTTTACCTACTAAAACATGGACAATATGCTCAATATTAAACTTTTCTTTCATTTTTAATATTGCATTAATAGCCATTTGCATTTCTCTTTGACCATCAAACTTTTTAGCTGGCTGTTTGCAGTTATCGCAGTGCTTATTGCAGTTTTCCGCTTCAAAGCGCTCGCCAAAGTAATGCAATATAAACTGTCTTCTACATTCCGAAGTTTCACTAAAGGCCGCCACCTCCATAAGCAATTGACTTCCAATTTCACGCTCAGAAATGGGCTTATCTCTTAAAAACTTTTCAAGCTTAAGTAAATCTCTATGGTTAAAATAAGCTATACATTGCCCTTCCAAGCCATCACGACCTGCCCTTCCAGTTTCTTGATAATAGCTTTCTAAACTTCTAGACATATTATAATGAACCACAAACCTTATATCCGGCTTGTCAATTCCCATTCCAAAAGCAATTGTGGCTACAATCACTTGCACTTCCTCCATTAAAAACTGATCCTGTCTTTCAGATCGGGTAGATGCATCTAAACCTGCATGGTAAGAAACGGCATTAATTCCATTAACCTTTAAGATCTCTGCTATTTCCTCTGTTTTTTTTCTACTTAAACAATAAACTATTCCTGATTTGTCAATATTATTTTTTATAAATCGAACCAAATCTTTATAAACGTCTTCCCGCTTTGCTTTCGGCCGAATTTCATAAAATAAATTAGACCGATTAAATGAATCTAAAAAGACATTTGGATTGGTCATTTGCAAGGTTTTTACAATATCTTGACGAACTTTAGCAGTTGCGGTTGCAGTCAAGGCAATAATAGGAATTGGGCGCCCTATATTATTGACCATTTGCCTTATTTTCCTATACTCTGGTCTAAAATCATGCCCCCATTCAGAAATACAATGTGCTTCATCCACGGCTATAAAGGAAATGTTAAAGTCCTTAAAAAAAGCAAAATGCGACTCCTTGTTTAAGGTTTCGGGTGCAACATAAAGCAACTTAGTTCTATTTTCTAAAACATCTTCTTTGACCTTTCGTATCTGAGTTTTTGTAAGCGACGAGTTTAAGAAATGTGCTATGGAGTCATTACTAGAATATGACCGAACCATATCAACTTGATTTTTCATGAGGGCTATCAAAGGAGAAACAACTATAGCCGTTCCCTCAGAGATGATCGCCGGTAATTGATAACATAGCGACTTTCCTCCACCAGTAGGCATTATTACTAGAGTATCCTTGTTATTAAGAATACTTTTCATAACCTGTTCTTGCTCTCCTTTAAAAGCATCAAATCCGAAATGTTTTTGAAGAGCTTTTGCTAAGGTCATTTCATGCGTTGAAGACATTGGGCTAAATTCAATTGTTTTATTATTAAATTTACAATTCAATTTAATCAATTTTTAATAAAAAACCTTTCTTTAATGTCTTTTGACAAGATTGTAAGTAGCGCATTAAATACAATTGAGACTGAAATTAAGGCTTTAGAAAACTTAAAGTCTAGCTTAGACAACAACTATAAACAAATAGTAAAAAGGCTTGCTAATTGTAAAGGAAGACTTGTTTTTACAGGCATTGGGAAAAGTGCCATTATTGCACAAAAAACAGTCGCCACCTTAAATTCAACTGGAACTGCAGCCTTATTTATGCACGCTGCCGATGCTATACACGGAGACCTAGGTATGGTTCAAAAAGAAGACATAGTTGTTCTTCTTTCCAATAGTGGTGAAACACCTGAAATAAAAGTTCTATTACCCATCGTCAAAAATGCCGGAAACACTTCCATCGCTTTTACCGGAAATCGAGACTCCTTTTTAGCCAATAATTCAGATTATTTTATTTTAGTAACTGTGCCAAAAGAGGCATGTCCAAACAACTTAGCCCCTACCGCAAGTACTACCGCACAGCTTGCATTAGGAGATGCTATTGCAATGAGCTTATTAAGCATTAACAACTTTAAGTCAAGTGACTTTGCTAAATTTCATCCTGGGGGAAGTTTAGGAAAACGTCTATATTTAAAAGTAGAGGATGTGTGCAAAAACAATACAGCGCCTTTTGTTAAAGCAGATAGTTCTATTGAAGAAACAATATTAGAAATAACGACTAAACGTCTAGGCGCCACTATCGTGGTAAACGAAAAAAAAGAAATTATTGAGGTTACCTGAAGTCATAAGTCGGACTGGATATAAACGTTCAAACATTTACCAGCTTATGAATCTTGGTGATTTTCCAAAATCAGTTCAGCTCGGACCTAGAGCTGTTGCTTGGCTGTCTTCAGAAATAGACCAATGGATTGATGATCGTGTTAAAGAACGAGATCAAAAATTGAGTATTGAAAGCTCAGTTGGTCAATAAATATTCAAGGTACTCAATTGATAGCGATCTTGGATCTGAATACTGGTTTCCTGATTGATAACAGGCTCGGTAAACGTGAATTAAAAGTTCTTATTGCCATTGCTGCACACAAAGATCAGGACACCAATGAATGCTGGCCTTCTCGAACAAGGCTGTCGGAGCTTACAGGTATTCTTGAAGTGAATATATCAACTTCGACTTCAAAACTTGTTGAGCTTGGTTATTTGAAGAAAAAGGTTCGGAAAGGAAGATCCAACATTTATCAGGTACTTCAACCAGAAGCTAATTTGAAACAGGTATCAAAACCGAAACAGGTATCAAAAGAGATACCCAGGAGTAGTCATTTTGAAACGGGCCAAGGTATCAAAACAGATACCCATAACAAACCAGTAACAGACCAAGAACAAACCAAAGCTGAAAAGTGGTCTCAAATAACTTTCGCTCGATTCAAAAAACTGAAGAACAAACCTGACTAT
>CAJXBJ010000121.1 GCA_913050195.1 uncultured Saprospirales bacterium | reverse complement strand
ATTATAATAGTATTGGACGTCGGTCAGTGGGTGCATTAAAAGCTACTATGCATGGCTAAACGTGTTTTAATAACCGGAGCAGCAGGCTTTTTAGGCTCACATTTATGTGACCGCTTTATTAAAGAGGGTTATCAAGTAATTGGTATGGATAATCTAATAACGGGTGATCTTAAAAATATCGAGCATTTATTCCCTCTTGAAAATTTTGAGTTTTATAATCATGATGTATCAAAATTTGTACATCTTCCAGGACATTTAGATTATATCTTGCATTTTGCGTCACCTGCAAGTCCAATTGATTATCTAAAGATTCCCATACAAACGCTTAAAGTGGGGTCATTAGGAACTCATAATTTACTCGGTTTAGCAAAGGTAAAAAAAGCACGAATATTAGTTGCGTCGACATCAGAAATATATGGGGACCCTGATATTCACCCTCAAAATGAGGATTATTGGGGTAATGTAAACCCAGTGGGCCCCAGAGGCGTTTATGATGAGGCAAAACGTTTTCAAGAAGCAATGACTATGGCTTATCATACATATCATGCTTTAGAAACACGTATTGTGCGTATTTTTAATACTTATGGGCCACGTATGCGTTTAAACGATGGTCGTGTATTGCCCGCCTTTATTGGACAAGCTTTGCGTGGAGAAGATTTGACAGTTTTTGGGGATGGGAGTCAAACTCGGTCGTTTTGTTATGTTGATGATTTAGTAGAAGGAATTTATCGTTTACTTTTAAGTGATTGTTCTTCTCCAGTAAATATTGGAAATCCTGATGAAATTACAATAAGTGATTTTGCTGAGGAAATTATAGCTTTAACTGGTACGGAACAGAAGGTTATTTATAAAGATTTACCAGTAGATGACCCTAAACAAAGGCAGCCAGATATCTCAAAAGCCAAAAGTGTTTTGGATTGGGAGCCGAAAGTAAAGCGTTCAGAGGGGCTAAAGCTTACATATGGATACTTCAAATCCCTTCCTAAAGAAGAGCTTTATAAAAAAGAGCATAAGAATTTTGAAGCCTATATAAAAAGCTGATGGACTACTTTGTACATGAAACGGCTGTTGTTGATGATGGATGTCAAATTGGTAAAGGCACTAAAGTTTGGCATTTCTCGCACATAATGCCTAATTGCGAAATTGGTGAATCTTGTAATATAGGACAAAATGTGGTTATTTCTCCAAAAGTAAAGCTTGGAAGGAATGTAAAAGTGCAAAATAACGTTTCTATTTATACTGGGGTGGAATGTGAAGATGATGTCTTTTTAGGACCATCAATGGTTTTTACAAATGTAATAAATCCAAGGAGTGCAGTTAATAGGCGTGGAGATTATGCAAAAACAGTAGTAAGAAGAGGTGCTTCTATTGGTGCAAATGCAACTATAGTTTGCGGTCACGACATTGGAGCTTTTGCCTTTATTGGGGCAGGTGCTGTTGTGACAAAAAATATTTTATCATATGCTCTAGTTGTGGGTAATCCTGCTAAGCAAATAGGATGGATAAGTGAATATGGGCATCGACTTAATTTTGATGAAGATGGTTATGCGCAATGTCCGGAGAGTAAAGAAAATTATAAAATAGTTGATAATAAGGTCAGTAAGTTGTAAACGTTAAAGCATGTATCAGGAACTTGTAGATAAGAAAAAGAAGTTAGCAGTAATTGGTTTGGGCTATGTCGGATTACCAATTGCTTTAGAATTTGCAAAGCATATTTCTGTAATAGGTTTTGATATAAGTCAGTCTAGAATTGATATGATGAAAAACAATATAGATCCTAGTAATGAAATAGATGCTTCTGCATTTGAGAATCGGGATATAAGCTTTACAGCAGATATTTCGGATTTAAATGAGGCTAGTTTTTATATCGTAGCTGTTCCAACACCAGTTGATGGACATAAAGTGCCTGATCTTACACCTGTATTGAGTGCATCAAAAACGGTAGGTTCAGTATTAAGTAAGGGAGATTATGTCGTATTTGAATCAACAGTGTATCCAGGATGTACTGAGGAGGATTGCTTGCCAGTTTTGGAAAAAGTTTCAGGTTTGCGATCAGGAATTGACTTTAAAATAGGTTATTCACCAGAACGAATTAACCCGGGAGACAAGCAGCATACACTTGCTTCAATTGTAAAAGTCGCATCTGGCTGCGATGCTGAGTCATCAGAAGAAATTGCTAAAACATATGAATTAGTTATTGAGGCTGGTGTGCATCGAGCTTCGAGTATAAAGGTTGCGGAGGCGGCTAAAATAATTGAAAATACTCAGCGAGATGTGAATATTGCCTTAATGAACGAGCTATCTATTATTTTTGATAAAATAGGTATAAATACGTATGAGGTATTAGATGCGGCTGGGACAAAATGGAATTTTTTGAAATTTTATCCAGGACTAGTCGGAGGACATTGCATTGGTGTTGATCCGTATTATTTAACCTATAAAGCCAATGAGCTTGGATACAATAGTCAAATTATACTTAGCGGGCGTAAGATTAATGACAATATGGGAGCTTACGTAGCAAAAAAAACAGTTCAGATGATTATTCAATCTGGAAAGTCGGCTAGTAAAGCGAATGTTCTCATAATGGGAGCAACTTTTAAAGAAAATGTAAGTGATATTCGAAACTCTAAGGTGGTTGATATAGTTGATGAGCTTAAAGAGTTTATGGTTAATGTTGATGTTGTTGATCCATATGCATCTAGTGAAGAATTAGAGAAAGAGTATAATATTAAGTTGCTTGCTCAGTTAAATGGCAATAAATATGATGCAGTAATAGTTGCTGTAAATCATTCAGAATATGAACAAAAAGATCAGAGTTTCTTCAAAGATATTCTGACGGAAAATGGTTTAGTTGTAGATATTAAAGGTATTTATAGAGGGTCAATTAACGATTTAAACTACTGGAGTTTATAAAATGAAGAAGATATTAATAACTGGAGGAGCAGGTTTTATTGGTTCACATTTAGTGAGGCTTATGGTGAATAAGTACCCAAATTATGAAATTGTCAATTTGGATACATTGACCTATGCAGGCAATCTTGAAAATTTAAAAGATATAGAAAACGCATCTAATTATAGATTTGTAAAAGGAGATATAACAAATCATTGTTTTGTGGATGAATTGTTTAAAAAGGAGTCCTTTGATGGTGTTATGCACTTGGCTGCAGAGTCTCATGTAGATCGATCTATAGCATCGCCAATGCAATTTATAATGACAAATATTATTGGCACCGTACATTTACTCAATGCTGCGCGTGAAAGTTGGAAAGATAAAATCGAAGGTAAGTGCTTTTATCATATTTCAACAGATGAAGTTTATGGTTCATTAGGAAATGAGGGCTACTTTGTTGAAGATACATCTTATGATCCGCGTTCTCCATATTCTGCATCGAAAGCTAGTTCTGATCATTTGGTTAGGGCATATCATCATACCTATAATTTGCCGATAGTGATTTCAAACTGCTCAAATAACTATGGTTCATTTCAATTTCCAGAAAAACTAATTCCTTTAATGATTAATAATATCAAGCAGGAAAAGCCTTTGCCAGTATATGGAAAGGGGGATAATGTGCGCGATTGGTTGTGGGTAGAAGATCATGTAAAAGCCATTGATGTTATATATCATAATGGTAAAATAGGAGAGACCTACAATATTGGAGGGGATAATGAGTGGACTAATTTAGACTTAGTACATGCCCTGTGTGATATTATGGATGAAAAGTTAAATAAGCCCTCTGGAAGTTCACGGAATTTAATCACTTTTGTAGAGGATAGGAAAGGTCATGATCATAGGTATGCTATAGATGCTAGAAAACTAAAATTGGGATTAGGCTGGAAGCCAAGTTTGCAATTTGATGAGGGATTAGATAAAACAATCGATTGGTATTTACAAAATACTGAGTGGTTAGAAAATGTTACTTCTGGGGCATATCAAGATTATTATAAGGAACAATACAAAGTAAATGTATAATACGCAGTTTCATGATTGTGATTTAGGAGAAGTAAGTGTTCTTGTTACAGGGGGTGCTGGCTTTATAGGGTCTAATATAGTTGAATATCTTTTAAAGCATGGTGTTGCTAAGGTGCGTGTTTTAGATAATCTTTTAACGGGATTTTATGAGAATCTAAAGGAATTTGAGGGTCATTCTAATTTTGAGTTTGTTAAGGGAGATATTACAGACTATAACACTTGTATTAAAGCATGTGAAGGCATTGATGTTATAACTCATCAGGCGGCGCTTGGCTCAGTTCCTAGATCAATTAATAATCCAATTGCAACAAATAATAACAATGTTACAGGCTTTCTAAATATCCTAACAGCAGCGAAAGAAGTTGGGATTAAACGTTTTGTTTATGCTTCTTCTTCTTCTGTATATGGAGATGAGCCGACTTTACCTAAAGTTGAAGAGAGAACAGGAAAGTTGCTCTCACCGTATGCAGTATCTAAGCATACAAATGAGGTGTATGCTAATGTTTTTTATCAGCTTTATGATATGGAATGTATAGGCCTTCGTTATTTTAATGTATTTGGTCCTAATCAAAGTCC
>CAJXBJ010000120.1 GCA_913050195.1 uncultured Saprospirales bacterium | reverse complement strand
AGTGCCATTTTTTATCTCCTCATATGTGATGAAGGTTCTAGATTTATTGTAGAAGTCTTCATCTTGACATTGAAGCTCCCCGGCTTTCATTTTTCTTTCAGCTAGTTTTAAAGCCTCGCTGTCAGTTTCAGCACTTATTGTCCCATGAAAATACTTACCATTGTATCGTATCTGAACAAAATAGTGCTTCATAAGATATTATATACCATATTTAGTAGTCTTGACAACCCCTAGGCACCATGAGCTTGTTCGCAAGTAAATTTAGTGGCTAATCGATTTCGTTCTACAACACCTGGGTCTATTTCGCTGATAATTTGCATTGATTCTTTATAAGCGTAATTCATACAAGTATTCCATGAATCAAAAGGTGTAGGATATTGTACGTAAGGCATACAAGTTGCATCTAAATAAGAACACACTGCGATTGACATAAAAAACTTCATTTATCTCCCATTTAATTCTTGCTTTTTTTATAAAGAATTGCTAAATAAACGTATAACTAAAAGGAGTATAACATGAACTACAAACCAAAGTTAGTCAGTGACAATAACGACATGGTGCATGAAATAGATGCACAGACAAAAGCTATCCTGGTTGAGCTTACTTCTGATGGTAAAATTGTTTTTTATGTTGATGGCCAAAAAGTAGATGCTAATCAATATTTAGAACAACACAAAGCAAGTATTGACTTTCATAAAATTATGGATTTCATACAACAAACATTAGATAGAGCACCACACATGGGGAAAAAACAATGAAAAGCACAACACTAAAATCAAACTGTACAGAGTGGAGAGAGTTTGCATCAAAGGTTGATAATATCTTACAAGATATGGTTACTTTGGATGCAGCTGGCAACCCTGTAGAGCAAGGATCTATGTATTTTGATGATGCAGTTAAAAAAATAGCTGCTTGTCAGCTTGATATACTAGGTTCACCAACTTATCCAATCAACGAGTTTGTTGCAAAAGAACTTGTAAGCATTGAGGTAGAACGAAGAAACCTTGAATTTATGGAGAATGCATAATGGGACCTTTAATTACAAGAACTATATTAACAGCAATATTGTTAATTAGTCCTAAAATATTAGTGATACTATTCGGATTATTAGCCTATGCCATCTTCGCATAAGTCTTGGATTGATAAACGAATCGAAGCTATGAATAGAAAAATAGCTAGATCTGCTAATGCTAGGGCAATGACTGAGCATTTGCTTTGTGAATTTGACAGACTAAACAATACGAAGTGTAATAATAAAAAGGAGTATAAAGCATGGATATCAATAAATGGAAATCAGTAGCGATTGATGTAGATACTTACGCAATCGTGAAAGCTATGGGCAAACAAGGATTTAGAGGCCCTGGTGCTATGATTGCCAAATTAGTTGATTCCGAGGCAAAAAAACTAGCCAAGAAGAATGGGGTATCACCCGAATCATTCAAAGCTAAACTGCTTGCTGAAGGCAAATCGCTAACAAAAGCAAAAAAATAATACTTGAACTTAACCCTATAAGTCTATATTGCTTATAGGGTATTCCTCAACCTTATGAAAAGAAGGGGTTTCAAATCTTCTTATTATCACAGAATAACGGACACAATTTTTTATTAATTAAATAGGAGATTGTTATGGCAGCGGTTAAGAAACCATTGGATTCGGTACTTGATGAAGCTCTTGATAAGCTAGTTATGATTAGCCCGAACAAGAGAACTTACGATAGTATTACCTCTGTTATGTTCCAATTATATTGTGGAAACGATTATGGTATGGGGAATGGCAACCTTGGCTTTTTAGATAAAGTTGAGAATAACTGGAGAACAGGACGCAAACGTATTGCAAAGAATCGTGGTTTGTCCTTAGTTAAAAATGTATAGTCGCCAGCTTCCACATCCATGTCTTTTCATTGCTGGTGGCTATGCAAATGTTTTACGATGATGAGCTCCCTATCCTTAACCTTAAATCTGTAAAAGAGATGGACGGTATGGCTAAAACTAGACTCATGGAAGATCTTCATGAGGAGTACCAGAATTCATTAAACTCCCATCATATGAGGTTATTTTATAGTGACTTGCTCTCCATACTTGTTAAAAATCATGGGCACTAATATTGCATCTGAATTTGTAAAAGAACCAAAAGTGGCTGATCAAAGACTTTATCAGTCTATTATAATACAAGCTTTTGAAGATTGTTTATACACGTTGGGCGGTAAAAATGAGGCCTACTATAAGAAAGATGCACACGAATGGTTTATAAATAAGGGAAAAGATTTTGAGGATATCTGTTATTATGCTGGACTTGATCCTGATATGGTGCATAACCGTTATAAAAAATGTTTAGATGAAAAGATAATTGTATTTACAGAAGCACAAAGATATTGGATCGAGTATAAAAATGAATATGCTAATTATAGAGCTGCTGATTCTAAAGAAGAAAGAAGATCTGTTAAGAAAAGGATAGATATGATAAAAAAGAAATTGGACTTTAAATGAGGATCTTGTGCTTATTTGTGGTAGTTGTGGTGCTTGTGGGATGTAGCTCTCATGGTAAAAAGAAATTTAATCCCATTACTTCTATTGTAAGAGTTGTTACAGGAATTGGTAAATGAAACCCATCATTATTACATTGATGTATTTAACTACTTTTGGAGATATAAAATTAGATAGTTTTGAAATACATATGCCTTGTGATTCTTGGTATCATTATAATGTTAAAGTTACAGAACAAAAACAACGTAAAATGTTTAGTAATCTTTATTATCATGAATATGAAGGTAAACAGGTTGTTGGGTATATTTGCGGTGGCGAAGAACCTTCTTAAGCGAAGTGAAGAAAAATTAAAAGAACTATAATTACTAAAGTCCCTAAATTAAAATAATCTATTTGGTTCATGGTGGTCTCCTAGATTTAATGGCTATCCTTGAAATACTCTGAGGGAGGTTTTCAATAGGTTTGCCCATAGGTATCTTATATCACAGAACACCGGACACCGGTAGAAAAAAATAAAAAGGCGGGTATATAGCTAACAAGGGGGTAATAATATGCATAAATAATCAATAAAAAACCCCCTGTTCAGGCTACCGAACAGGGGGCAGAAAGGTATAACTAAAAGATAACGATTTACGTAAACAATCCTAGGGGAAACTAGGATATTAGTTATGTTGTATTTATATCACAGTATTTGCGGTTGTAAAATCTATTATATAAATATTTCAGAGTCATTAACACATTTATGTAGGTGGGCTTAACAGGTGGGTCTCATGGGTCTATTTACTATTATTGTTATTTACCAATGGTTATAGGTCAATTTTAGGTGGGTCTGTAGGTGTCCCTCTGGTGTCCCTAGACCCACCACATGGTCTTACGGAAGGGCAAAATTCTTAATAGGGTCAGGTTTAAATAGGTTGTAGAAATCTATATAATAAAAAAATGCCAGGATTGAAAAAGAAGGAACTACGAACAGACAAGGATCTTACAATCAAACAGAAGATGTTTGTTGATATATTAGTAGCCAATTGGGGTGAGATAACTAAATCAGATGCTTTAAGAAAAGCAAAATATGAATGTAAGAACGATAATGATTATTCAGTCATTGCAAGTAGATTAACAAATAGAAAACTTAACCCACACATATGTAAATATCTTGATAAAAAACTTGAAGAGGCATCCTCAAAATACGAGAGAAACAAAATTCGTAGGTATAGAAGATTAGAAAGATTTGCTGATATGGCTGCAGATAATAAACAATACTCAGCAGCTGTAAATGCAGAGTACAGATCGGGTCAATTAGCTGGTTTGTACATTGATAAAAAAGAAGTAAAAGTATCAGGATTGGAGGGGATGTCACGTGCAGAGCTTGAGAAAAAACTCAAAGAGCTTTCAAACAAGATCGATGGTTTCAATGCCAAAACGATCGAAGTTGAGCCAGAGACAAAAGAATTATCTCAAAAGTAATAATTGGTCATCCTTCATTACTGTGTTTAATGAAATCCATAACCCTGATTTAAAAACAATGGTTGGAGATGTGAATGTCAAAGCGACGAAAAAAAAGTAAATATAAAAATGCCGTCGTAGGTAAGAAGAAGTATTACTTCTACAAAATTAGGTGGATTGATATCACCGGGGATGCTGGACATAAGAACGAAGAGGAGATGGACAAGCTTGAGTGTTGCACTATGATTTCACAAGGTTACATATACAAAATTGATAAAAAGAAAAAGACCTTGACTTCATTCGCTACATTCGATGAGAAAGAAGCAGTATTTAGTGACACAAATATATTTCCATTAGGCTGTATTTTAAGCAAAGAAAAAATCAAAAACTGACTTATTTATGCCAACAAAGAAACGAGAATCAAAGCTATCTAGATTGATTCAAAAGAACTGTAATCAAATACATTTTACTCGCATAGAATCTAGTACAATTAATGGTATCCCTGACTTAAATGGTTGCATAAATGGTAATGGCTTTTGGATGGAACTTAAATCAGATAAGGTCAAGTATCCTAAGCTATCTAAGTGGCAAATAAGTTGGATAAATAAACATATTAGTTTTGGTGGTGTAGTTTTAATCTGCAATCACTCCCTCTTGGAGAGTGCTTACAAACTGTACAGACCGGTGTCCGCCTTTACAGA
>CAJXBJ010000119.1 GCA_913050195.1 uncultured Saprospirales bacterium | reverse complement strand
TTAAAAAATATTGAGATTGGTGGTATAGCTTTAAGCTTAGACGACATAGAGCATGGTATTTTCAGAATGCAAGATAGGGATGATGAAGAAGTTGATAAATTCTTAAACAGATTTAGACTAAAAGAACTAGACTATAGAATACATTTTAGCTTGAATTGTGGAGGAAACAGTTGTCCGCCAATAGCCTTCTATGAACCAGAAAAAATTGAGAAGCAATTAAACACAGCAATTAAGACATATCTTGAACAAGAAGCCTTTTATGAGGACGAAAGCAATACAGTATATGCCCCAGAAATAATGAGCTGGTATAAGGATGATTTTGGAGGTAAAGAAGGGATTATTTCAATATTAAAACATCACAATATAATTCCTGATAAAAGCAAGCCTAAACTAAAATTTAAAGCTTTTAATTGGAGCCTTAAAATGCGTAAGTTCTGATTACCATTCAACATTCAAGAATACCGGATAATGGTCAGACAAATCAATCAACTGGTGATTAATATTTGCCTTAGGACGTTCAATTTTATATTCTTGAACTTCAAATCCACTTGGCAATTTGTGAAAAATATAGTCAATCTCTGACTTCCCACTATTATTCCAAAAATTCATCTCATCTGACGTATATGGTCGCTCATTTACTAAATCTGAATTATTAAGTTGTATTAAACTCATCATATTCGAAAACGATATAGTACCACGAGATGTATTAAAGTCACCACCAAATAAAAAAGGTATGTGTTCCCTTACATGAGGAACTATAATTTCTTCCTTAATTTGTAAATACTGATGATCCCTTACTTCTTGGTCTCCAGCTTGTAAATGAGTATTTGCTATATACCAGTCTAGCCCATTAACCTCCACAGAAAAAAGTTGTACTCCCTTGCTTGCCTGAGCATCTACTCCACTAGCCTGCTTAAAATATATATTGTCTATTATATTAACTGGGTATTTGCTCAAAATCATAAGACCATTGGAAGTCTTCAAAAATGGAATTTTGCTTTTAGGCATAACTACATAAGGATATCTTATGGCTAGCTGATCTCTTAATTGCCTTTTTAGCTGATTGTCAAATACTTCTTGTAGTAAAATCAAATCGACATCAGACGTGTATAGATACTTGCAAATATCCGGGCAACGCTCCTTTTGCATTTTTTGCAAATGTTTAGAAAAGGCTGAAAAAAAGTCTGGAAGTAATTGAACATTCCAACACATTAAATTCAGACTACTCTGGTACTGATTTTGTGTATATCCTGTAATTGATAAAATGCAAACAAATCCTAATGTTAAAAATCTAGAATTACAATCTAGCAAATAAAATATTTTATAAAAAAAATCCATACTTATTTGTGGAATCCGTTAGACATCACATCTCAATAAACAAACACTTATATAATTCAATTACTATAAATTTTAATCTCATGAAACGCTATTTTTCCTTTAAAAGTTACATCATTTTAAGTCTAATTGGACTTATTATACTAATATCCTGTTCTAGACAACGTCATGACAAAGGTGGAATCAAGACAACAGAAAGCCCACGTTTTGGAGTTGAAAAAACTTCAATAAAACCAAAAATAGAGGTTGCGAAAGAGACTAAACATTATGACAGGACTAAATCTACAGAAATCATAAGGGAAAGTGCTTTAGGTTCAGCTGAAATGGAAATAATTGAAGAACCAGCTAGCTTGGAAGAAGACGTACTTTTTGATGTTAGTAAGAGTATGACCCATGCTAAAAAAAGATTCCTGCATGCTGAGTCAATGGATATGGGCAAACCCATGACTGCAGTTAAAACAGAAATTGCTTCAGGACAATTAACTGCCGGAGAATTAAACGACTTTACTAAATGGGATATGTGGACAGACTTAAATGAAGGGGTATTAAGCAGTTATAGACAAATGTGGGAAATATTCCCTAAAAAACGCTACACAATACAGCTAAAAAACAAGAATACAGGAATGCCCATTGTAAATACTAAAGTCGAACTTGTGAAAAATAAAGAAATCATTTTTACAGCTTTATCAGATAATACTGGGAAAGTAGAACTTTGGGCAGAATTACACAATTTACAGCATGACAGTACAGAGCTTTATGGTGCAAACATATATTATAATGGCTCTAAAACTAAACTTAAAACACTTTTACCTTTTAAAGAAGGCATAAATCAAATAACACTAGATGGCCCCTGTCAAAACCCTAAAAATATCGATATATGCTTTGTTGTGGATGCAACTGGAAGTATGGGTGATGAAATTAGATACTTACAATCAGAAGTGGTTGATGTAATAAATAAGATACAAGTTAAACGACCAAAGCTTAAGCTTAATCTTTCAAGTGTCTTTTACAAAGATGTTACGGATGATTACATAACTAAAACCTCTCCTTTTTCTTCAAAATCTAAAGAAACCATTGAGTTTATTAAGTCCCAATCCTATTCTGGTGGCGGAGATTATCCAGAAGCTTTAGATGAAGCCTTGTTAGAAGCCTTAAAGTTTAACTGGAGCAATGAAGCCATCAGTAAGATTTTGTTTTTAATAATGGATGCACCCTCACATAATACTGAAAAAGACTTGAATAATCTTAAGCAAATTGTTCAGGATGCTTCCTCAAAAGGAATAAGAATTGTTCCAATTGCTGGCAGCGGCATTCAAAAAGCAACTGAGTTTCTAATGCGAAGTTTAGCGCTGTCCACTAATGGCACCTATGTTTTTCTTACTGATGATAGTGGTATTGGTCATTCACACATTAAGCCAAGTACAGATAAATACAATGTTGAAAAGCTTAATGACTTAATGGTACGTTTAGTACTACAATATACCGAGTTCCCTGAATGCAATGAACAGTATTTAGAAGAACTTGTAAGTGATACATCCAAAACTAATATTCTTGGCGATAAGGTAATTAACTACAGTGAATTTGAAAACATTCTTAGTGGTTCTTATGTTCAAATAAACGATAATACGGATTTAAACCAAGAAGACAGCTCTATGACAGCCTCTATAGATAGCAGTTTTAGCATCAGTCCTTCAATTGATTTTATAAAACCAGAACTGAGCGTATTTCCTAATCCAAGCCATGGCCTTATCAATGTATCCCTTAAAGGAAATATTGAAAGTATATACATAAGAGACTTGACAGGAAAAATTATAAAACGTATTGAGGACCCTAAAATGGAAACTAAGGTTGATCTTAGTGAATTCCCCACTGGTATGTACTTTGTCACATGCCCATACAAAGATCGTTGGCTCAACGCTAGAATTATCATCTCAAATAGTTAATTAAAGGCCTTCGGGCCTTTTTTATTGCTTTCTATGAGCAAGCAAAGGTGGCGGCTCACCATTAAACGGGTTTGACCGAGCTATCGTACGTGCGTGCATTCCTGAGGCTCTAATGACTGCTCTATCCCCATACCTCTGACGCAAAGCATCCATAGCTTGATAAAGACGAATAGTCTTTTCTGCATCGTTAAATAAATCAATCTGATGTCCACCGCACACTAATGAACTATAACGCACACCAATAAGCCGAATCCTTAACCGACGCTCATACAGACCATCAAATAACGCTAAAACAGCAGGTATAAGATGGTGATCAGCTGCAGTATATGAAAGCTGTCTTTGCTTTGTGTATGTATTAAAATCAGCATAGCGAATCTTAACAGATACACAAGAAGTTAAGCGACCTCCCCTCCTTAACTGAAAAGCTAAATTTTCAGCCATCGCCATTAAAATCCCACGTAGACGCTTTACATCCATTGTATCACGATCAAACGTACGCTCTGTGGAAATAGACTTACGCTCGCTATAAGGAATTACTGGCGTTGGGTCAATGCCATTCGCCTTTTTCCAAAGCTTAACACCATATTTTCCCATAACACGCTCTAAAAGCTCTACGGGCATCTCTTGTAAGGTAAGAATACGCTTAACTCCTAAATTACAAAGTGTCTGATAAGTCTTTGTACCTACCATAGGTATCTTTCGCACGGAAAGCGGTGCCATGAAAGGCTTTTCACCACCTTCTTCAATCTCTAATTGATTATTAGGCTTAGCCTCTCCAGTTGCAATCTTAGAAACGGTCTTATTTATGGACAAACCAAAAGAAAGTGGCAAGCCAGATTCTCTAATGATACGCTGACGAAGCGCACTTGCTAATTGCCAACAGCCAAAAAACTTATCCATACCAGAAAGATCAATATAGAACTCATCAATAGATGTCTTTTCAAAAAGCGGCACATCCTCCTTAATTATATCTGTTACTATCTTAGAGAACTTTGTATAGGTTGCACTATTTCCACGTATAACGATTGCCTCAGGACATAATTGCTTTGCCATTTTCATAGGCATGGCTGAATGCACCCCAAAGACTCTTGCTTCATAACTACAAGCAGCAACAACTCCTCTGTCACTAGTACCTCCTACTAAAATAGGTTTTCCTTTTAGCGAGTCATCCAATAAGCGCTCACAAGAAACAAAGAAGGTATCTAAATCCATATGTACTATGGTGCGCATCATGAAGCTAATTGCTTATGTCTTCCACCCTCCGAGTAACGAGGATCCTCAACAAAACCTAGCTTATGTATCGATATACACTCAAGCATATAATGATCAAATTCTTCTGTAACGCGCCCTTTAAGAAG
>CAJXBJ010000118.1 GCA_913050195.1 uncultured Saprospirales bacterium | reverse complement strand
CCACGAGATATATCCGTAACTAAAGAAACATCCGCATCAATAATTGGTGTACCCTCTATATCAGTACGTTTGAATTTTATACCACTATTTACCTCCGCTGGCAAAAAGCGCATATTAACATTGGCTCCAGAATGTAAACCGACACCAGATACACAGGCCTCTTTCTTAATTGTTTTTTGCATTTCTACCATTGTCTAATTATTTAAAGCTTCAATTTGCTTTTCAATTGTTCGAAGCTTACCCATGAGTTCGGGTAATTTTTTATAAACGGCTTGTGACTTTAAGCTCTCTTTATGAGACATGGCCGGTGTACCTGATAATATTGTTAAAGGTTGACTAACAGACTTTGAGATACCACTTTGTGCACCAATCCGCGTACCATCTGCAATCGTAATATGACCAACTATACCAACTTGTCCAGCAATAACGCATTGCTTATTTATTTTTGTACTGCCAGATATACCTGTTTGAGCAGCTATAACCGTATTTTTCCCTATCTCCACATTGTGTGCTACTTGAATTAAATTATCAAGTTTGACACCATCACCAATGACTGTAGAACCCATAGTCGCCCTATCAATAGCAGTATTTGCACCTATCTCCACGCCATTTTTTATTATAACATTACCTGTCTGAGGTATCTTTTCATAAGCGCCATCTTCCTTTGGAGCGAAACCAAAACCATCGCTACCGACTACTACATTTGAATGCAATATACAGTCTTTACCAATTTGACAATCAGTATATACCTTAACACCAGAGTAAAGCACCGTATTGTCCCCTACAACAACATCATCCCCTATATAAACGTGAGGATAAATTTTTACATTATTTCCAATCTTTGCTCCCTTTGAAACGTAGGCAAAGGCTGCAACATAAACATCTTGTCCTATTGTTGCATCTTTATCTATATGGGACCCTTCTTCAATACCTATTCTAGACCTCGTTTTTGCTAGCTCAAAGTATTTTAAAATTTGAGAGAATACTTTATAGCAATTATCTACTCTAATCAAGGTTGCATTAGGCTTTTGCTTAACATCAAAGTCTTTATCTATAAAGATTATAGAACTCTTACTATCATATAAGAACTTCTCGTACTTTTTATTCGCTAAAAAGGATACCGCACCCTCAAAGCCTTCTTCTATCTTGGCAGGAGCATGGACTAAGATATTCTCATCTCCTTCTATTATTCCATGGAATTTGTTTGAAAGTTCTTTGGCAGAAATTTGCATATTATATCCTAAATCAGCGCTTAATTTTCGGGTAGCAAATATAGTATTTTTTTACCGGCCTTGATAACAATGCTAAATTAAACTGATCAGAGGCTTCAACTACGTCTGTTACTTCACCAGCTTTATTCATAATATTTATTGTGTTTTCTTCCGAGTTATAAGTTCGAGTCGTTGTTGCTCCAGTAAAAACTAAAAACTCTATGCCTTCAGCCTTAAGACCATACATTTTTTTATAGTGATCACGGACTTGTTGAATATATTCCTCTGATATAGGCTGACTACTAATTTCTACTTTAAACAACCGCCGGCTCATAATTGTATCACATAGTATACTCAGCACCTTATCTGAATGATGAACCCACTCTTTTATACATGTCATCACATCGTAATCATCCAAAGCAATAAATGCATTCAAGGCTGCTTCACGCTTTGATATATCCATTAGGTTAATTTCATTTTCAAAGAAATATCTCAAAGCAGTTGTCAAGAACAAGGACTCCCCTGCTTTAAATATTTGCTTTGCTCGCAATAGGACCTTAAGCAAGGCATGCTCAGCACCAAGTACTGCTTTATGCAAATATACTTGCCAATACATGGATCTGCGAGCAATTAAAAAGTTCTCAATGGAATAAATACCTTTTTCATCATAAACTACTTGATCATTTTTAACAGACATCATCTTTAAAATACGATCAACTCCTATCACGCCTTCAGCTACAGAAGTAAAAAAGCTATCTCTATTCAAATAATCTAAGCGATCTACATCCAATTGAGAGCTAATCAGCTCATGAAAAAACCGACGTTCATAATTATCTGTAAATATGCGTAATGCTAAAGACAGTCTTCCATCAAAGGCCTGATTAAGCTTCTCCATAATCATCAAGGATAAATCCTCATGATCAACATTATTAATTATAGACCTCTCTAAGGCGTGAGAAAATGGTCCATGACCTACATCGTGTAATAAAATAGCTATACAAGCAGCTTCATACTCCTCACATGAAATGTTTACGCCTCTACTTCTCAAAGATTCAAGTGCCTCTTGCATTAAGTGCACAGCACCTATTGCATGTTGAAATCTTGTATGCAAAGCACCTGGAAACACTAGATAAGTTAGACCTAATTGCTTGATTCTTCTTAGCCTTTGGAAATAGGGGTGATTGACCAATTCAAATACCAATGGACATTGAATGGTAATAAATCCATAAACTGGATCGTTTAGTATTATCTGCTTATCTCTCAAGTAAGTGGAGAATTTTTTAATTTTAACAAAAATAAAAAAAGTATTAGATGAACGGCAATATTCCGATTTTATGGGCAGATGATGAAATTGAACTTTTAAAACCTCAAATCTTGTTTTTGGAATCAAAAGGTTATGATATAACAGCAGTAACTAATGGTTTTGATGCTTTAGATCATATTGAAAAAAGCGATTATGATGCTATCTTCTTAGATGAACAAATGCCTGGAATGTCAGGTCTGGAAACACTTGCGTCAATCAAGGAAATAAAACCACACATACCTATTGTCTTAATCACTAAAAGTGAAGAAGAAAACTTAATGGATGATGCTATTGGAAGTAAAATCAGCGACTATCTTATAAAGCCTGTTAATCCGAAGCAAATCTTCTTAACTCTTAAGAAACTGCTTGACAATCAAAGACTTGTCAGTGAAAAATCAAGTCTTGATTACCAAAAGGCCTTTAGACAACTAAGCATGGAGCTAATGGAAGTTAACTCTCTAAAAGCCTGGAATGATCTGTACCAAAAGCTAGTATACTGGGAACTAGAATTGGAAAATAACAATGACCCTAATATTGCTGAAATACTTCAACAGCAAAAAAAAGAAGCTAATAAGGAGTTTGCCAAATTTATTCGAAAAAACTACGAAGATATTTTAGATGATTCTCTTGAAGGAAATAGTGTTATGTCTCACAATTTATTAGAGCAAAAAGTATTTCCTTACCTTCAGAATAAAGAGCCAATATTCTTTATACTAATTGACAATCTCCGTTTAGATCAATGGAAGTTAATTAGCCCATACATAAACAAGTATCTAAAACAAGAGGAAGAAGATTTGTTCTGTAGCATACTTCCCACAACTACGCAATACAGTCGAAATGCTATTTTTTCTGGTCTAATGCCGTCAGATATTGAAAAGAAATTCCCAGACAAATGGTTCAATGATGATGAAGAAGGTGGTAAAAATCAATATGAGTCAGACTTTCTAGAAAGTTTACTAAAACGAAAGTTAAACAGGCCAATCAAATGGTCTTACCATAAGGTCTTTAATATGGACTTTAGCAAGCACGTTAATTCAAAGCTACAGCAGCTAATGAGTAATGACTTAAACGTAATTGTTTATAATTTCGTAGATATGCTATCTCATGCACGTACAGAAGTTGAAATTATTAAAGAGCTTGCAAATGACGAGTCTGCATATCGGAAGCTAACGACATCATGGTTTGAAGGCTCCCCTCTTTTTGACCTTATCAAATCGCTTCAAGGCAAAAATGCAAGGATTATTTTTGCTACTGACCATGGCACTATTCGTGTCCAAGACCCTATTAAGGTGGTTGGCGATAAAAACACAACTGCTAACCTTCGCTATAAACATGGCAAACAGCTTCAATATGACCCTAAGGAGGTTTTTGACGCAACCCAGCCTGAAACATTAAAGCTGCCAAGGCCTAATGTTAACTCGAAATACATATTTGCCAACAATTATGATTATTTATGTTATCCAAATAATTATAATCGCTATGCTAAATATTACAGAAACACCTTTCAACATGGAGGTATATCATTGGAAGAAATGATTATTCCATTTGCAAGTTTTAAAACATAACTATGATTGTCTTTGAGGATTTAGAAGAATCTAACTACGCTGGAATAGCAGATGAGATTCTAAGAAAATTTCCAGGTGAATACATTTACACCTTAATTGGGGATCTAGGCGCAGGCAAAACAAGCTTTGCAAAATACTTCTGTAATGCTTTAGGTGTATCAAAAGAGGATGTAAGCAGCCCTACTTTCCCTATCATAAACACTTATTTTAGTCAAAGCTTAAATCAAGAGCTATACCATATGGATTTTTATCGGATTGAAGATGAATCGGAGGCCGAAGAAATTGATATTTATGACTATTTTGAAAGTACTAATTACTGTCTCATTGAGTGGCCTTCAAACATTAAGAATCTTTTGCCAAAAAAACGCGTAGAAATAGAAATCTTGGTTCAAAAGAATCAAAAGCGATGCTTTAGAATAAGACAACATGATGGAAAAACCTAAATTCTCAGATATAGCAGTAAAAATGGGATTATCTCCCCTAGAGTCACCTGCAATTATTCGGCAAGGGGAAGGCTCTGTACAAATTGGCGTTCCAAAAGAACGTACATTTCAAGAAAAGCGAACAGCC
>CAJXBJ010000117.1 GCA_913050195.1 uncultured Saprospirales bacterium | reverse complement strand
TTTAAATTGGCAAGCAAAACCCCTGAAAGTATACTTAAATAACCAAAATGCAAATCACTCTCAGTACTAGCAGCTAATAAAGGATAAGAAACTAAAAAAACCCCAAGACCCTTTACAAATTCATAATAGACTTTACTTGCATGATACCTGCCTTTTCTAAAGCCTTTCTGTTCAGTAATTGAATCTCCAATTAAAGCGAAGAGCTCTTTATCTTTAAGGTTTTGATCTTGATAAAAGAATTTGAGTTCTGATGAGTAGAAATATCGAATAGTATCTGAAGTTTGAGCATTTAAATTTTTAATGTTCAGCATAATTAACAGAATGATGAAACGGAAAATAAATAACATTTGCTTATTTTTTATTTGTTTTTTTTATATGTGTTGATATATTAAAAAAGCCCTAGACTACACTAAGGCTTTTTTCTTATAACTAAATGTTAAATATCAAACTTAATGCCCTGAGCTAATGGAAGATCTCTGCCATAGTTAATAGTGTTTGTCTGACGTCGCATATATACTTTCCATGCGTCTGATCCAGATTCTCTACCACCACCTGTTTCTTTTTCACCACCAAAGGCACCTCCAATTTCCGCACCAGAGGTTCCAATATTTACATTAGCAATACCACAATCGCTACCTGCACAGCTTAAGAATTGCTCTGCTTCAAGCAAATTTTGTGTTAGAATAGCTGAAGATAAACCTTGAGGAACTGCATTTTGCATTTCAATAGCCTCATCCAAATCAGAGTATTTCATGATATATAAAATCGGCGCAAAAGTTTCATGCTGCACAATTGGCCAAGTATTATCTGCTTCGTAAACACATGGTTTTACATAACAGCCTGATTCATAACCCTCTCCTTCAAGCACACCACCTTCTACTAAACAGTTACCTCCACTTTTCTCTGCTTCACTAATAGCATTTAGATAATTATTGACAGCATCTCGATCAATTAAAGGACCAACATGATTACTTTCATCAAGAGGATTGCCGATCACAAGCTGCTTATAAGCATTCACAAGAATATCCTTCACTTGATTGTAAATACTATCATGAATAATTACTCGCCTAGTAGATGTACATCTCTGACCTGCTGTACCAACCGCACCAAACACAAGAGCTGGCACTGCCATTTTAAGGTCAGCATTTTCAGATACAATTACAGCATTATTTCCTCCAAGTTCTAATAGACTCTTTCCTAAACGTTTACCAACGGCTTCCGCAACCAACTTACCCATTCTTGTTGATCCTGTAGCTGACACTAAAGGAACACGTTTATCATTAGACATCAACTCTCCAATTTTATAATCTCCTATTATAATAGAAGATACACCCTCTGGAACATTATTCTCTCTCAATACATCTGCTATAATATTTTGACAAGCTAAGGCTGTTAAAGGAGTTTTTTCAGAGGGCTTCCAAATACAAACATCTCCACAAACCCATGCTAACATAGAGTTCCAAGACCATACCGCTACTGGAAAGTTAAAAGCACTAATAATACCAACTATACCTAATGGATGATACTGCTCATACATTCTATGCAAAGGTCTTTCTGAATGCATAGTTAGTCCATGAAGCTGACGACTTAACCCAACGGCAAAATCACAGATATCAATCATTTCCTGAACCTCTCCATAGCCTTCTTGTAAACTTTTACCCATTTCATAAGAAACTAAACGGCCTAAAGGCTCTTTATAAGCTCTAAGCTTATCACCCATTTGACGCACTATCTCGCCTCTCTGCGGTGCTGGCATTTTACGCCAAACCTTGAAGGCCTCCTGTGCTTTTTGAATCAGAGTTTCATAATTATTTGAATCTCCCCCCCGAACCTGCGCAATAGAAGCGCCATCTACTGGACTAAATATTTCATAGTTTTCTCCTCCAGCTTGGTAAGTTTCTAATCCAGAGGTAACGCCATTGTTATTTAAACCAATGCCTAAAGTTTTTAAATCCTCTTGAATAAGATCTTGATAATTCGTTGTTGCGTTTTCAGTAATCATATTGATTTGATTTAATTGGCGCAAAAATAGAATTATATCTTAGATTAAATGAATAAATTAGCACTAAGACAAAATGAAGTCAATTTATATTCATATTAGCCTTTTAATATGCTTATTCACTAAATTTAGCTTAAATGCGCAATGTGAGCTATTTGAGCTAGGGCCTAAAATTACTATTTGCCCAGGTGAAAGCATACAGCTCAGTCCAAGTAATAATGGTAATTGCAATTTTAAGGCAGTATGGCAAGGTGATGGTATTTTTGGGAATAATTCTGCATGGACAACAAACTATAACCACAGTGTAACAGAAGCACAAAATGGACAGGGTGAAATATATTTCAAATTAGAAGCAAATGATACACTTCCCCCAGGCTTATTAGCTTATGATCATAATGCTGGAGATGAATTCGTACATGTTGATATACCTACAGGAAATCTTCAAAGCTGGCTTAACAATGGAGGGCAAGATTGGGTAGCCATGGCCTATGACGAAACTGAACATGTTTTATATGGCTTCTCGTCAATTAGCAACACAAAAAAACTGTATAAGTACAAAATGCAAAAATGTGGTGTACAAGAAATCCGAGACTACACCTTTGATAACCTTGCTTTTTATGCTGCAACATTCGATCCTGCATCTAATACACTTTACGCTATAGGCTTTGACCCAATTGGGACGAACCCTCAAGAACTATATACAATAAATACTTCCACAGGAATTGCTACAAGTATTGGAAGTCTTGGCCTAAACACATCCCTGCCCTTTATAAACCCGCAATATGCCCAAGGCGATGGTATTAACGGACTAGCTTGGTTTCCATTAACATCGACCCTTTATGCAGTATCAGAAAACAATAACTTTTATAGCATTGACCCAAGCACGGGTGCAGCAAACTTTATAAACACGATAACGCCGTGGAATGAAATAAGAGGACTTACTTTTGATCCTAGCACTAATAAACTCTATGGCACAGACAAAAACCTTTTCATCTATGAAATCAACCCTGCTAATGCGGCAATAATAAACGTAACATATAGCAGTCCCTCTCCTTATAACAAAGTCTCTGCACTGTCGTATGTGTATTCAGAAGCCTTTTTACCACCTCATTGCACAGATACTTTACAATTTGATTTTGCAAGCTATACTAGCGATATCATAGGAGATTCTATAGTTTGCCAGGGGGATAGCCTCATACTTCAACTTGATATAGGTAATGGAATAGCTCCAACTAATATAGTTTGGGAGCCTAGTAATGAAGTAACGATTATAAATAATTCAACGGCTCTAATCTACCCATCACAAAGCAGGACTTTTTATGTGAGAGTTGACAGCGGTACTTGCTCTTTTTATGATAGCATACAAGTAAGTCTTGAAATAAAGCCTAGTGCTAACTTTAACTTTACTGTTAATGAAAGAGATATTTTACTTACTAATCTCTCTCAAGATTATGACAACCTAACATGGAGCTTTGGCGATGGACAGCTAAGCACTACCAGTGAGCCCAACCATTCATACTCCTCGGAAGGTGAATATATAGTAACACTAACAGCTATAAACAACAATGGCTGTAAGGACAGTTTAAGTAAAACAGTAGAAATTACTGATGAGCTAATTTTTTTCCTTCCAAATGCATTTAGCCCAAACAATGACGGAAATAATGATTTTCTTAAAGTACATGGTCGGGGATTTGAAAATTTCAGCTTAAAAATATTCAATAGATGGGGGCAAGTTGTTCACAAATCTGAGGACCCACTAAGCTCATGGGATGGTTCATTCAATGGTCAAGACTTGAACAGCGAAGTTTATACATACTATATTGAATGCACACACAAAGGAAATCTATACAACTTCAATGGACAGGTTCATCTAATCCGTTAAATCCCCATACTCTCCCTTAATTTTTGTGGTTTGAAGAAATTCAAATCAACAAAAAAGGAAATACGCTGAATATACTTAGTTGTATTTAAGTCTAAAGCGCGTTTAATATCCGGAGAGACTACCAATGGCAAATAAATATTTAGTAAACCAGTCTTAAAACATAACCCCAAGTCATACATCACCCAATCCGTGTAACCTGGCACATCATAACCAGCATTATGATATGTTCCAATATCAGCAAATAAGCGTATTGGCAATTTCCATGGCAAAGAAAAGTCTAAATTTATGGCGGTAAGCCAATTACTCGTTTGACCTACTGGTGTTAGTGTTTTGAAGTTGCCTCCATTAGTATACGCTTGTTGAGACCATATACCAGTATTTATAGAACGCCCTAAATACAAATCATCATGCCAATAATCGTGCTTCCCTTGATAAGCACTCATACGATAACGGTAATCGACATCTGAAGTGTTTTTGTTATATAAGAATGCTCCGGCAAAGAAGCGCAAATGCATATTGCTTTTTTTAGTAAAGTTCACTTTTGTGTTATAAGTAAAGTCTGCTTTTATCAAACGCTCTCCTGCCTCCAATCTAATGTCAGTTACCGAAGGACTTAACCCCCCTTTGTTATCTACTCTATAAAGAGCATCTACTAAATTGTACTGCCTCGTTTTTTCTTCCCAAATTTCCTCTTTATCATAATAGGTGATATACTTTTTTGCATAGTTCTGAAAAAATAAGCCGGTACGCACATTTAAGCTACGCTCTATGTTGGGCTCTTCTTTCTTTTTACGAAATAAAAATCTAGTCTTTGACACAAGCCTTGAATAGCTTAACGCACCTAACACATCATGATTATCATAAGAAAAACGGGTAGCACTAAAATCCATACTAACCTTCCTAAT
>CAJXBJ010000116.1 GCA_913050195.1 uncultured Saprospirales bacterium | reverse complement strand
GTGATGACAGCTTTTATGTTGAGTGGTTTAAAAAATTATTGCGAGAGCTTGATAAAGAATATGAATCAATTAATTTTAACTATGATATTTATTTTACAAATAGAAATGCAGCCTCTTTGCCTCAAGACATGCTTTATATTTCTAAAGATCTTGTTAATAATGAGTACGATATTGACCTATTAGATGGCTTAGGAAAGCACAACCACATTGGTGCACCAATATGGCATGATAAGTTTAAAAATATATTAAAAGGTAAATCAGCTGATGAATATAGAATTTTTTATTCAGGTCCTAATAATTTGATATCCAAAATAAATGCTGCTGCAAAAAAATTAAAAATAAAGTTTTATAATAATACAAGATAATAGAGGGAAAGGATACTCTTCCCTCTATTATACTTGCCCATTTCTATTTTACAGCAATTAGCCTATTGCTCTTAATTGCATCTTCAGCTTTTGGAATGACTATAGATAAAACGCCATTATCAAATTTAGCAGTTATCTTTTCTTCTTTAACAGATTTTGGCAATTTAAATGACCTGCTAAAGGTACCAAACCTGCGCTCGTTGTAATGGAATTTTTCATTGTTATCTGACTTATCTAAATGTCTACTAGCGTTCAGGATAAGAGTATTTTCTTCTACTTTTACTTCAATATCAGATTTTTTAATACCTGGTAAGTCCGCTGATATCATGAAAGTGTCATTACTTTCATTTATATCTACGGACGGTCTAAAATCATTATTATCATAATCAAAGAAAAAGTCATCATCTAGCATTCTTTCAAAAATATTTGGAAGAGTGCGATATGAAGAAACTGTTCTTGGTTTCCAATTAATTAAGTTCATTTTTTACTCCTTTTTTGTTATCAAGTTTTTCCTTATTTACCAAATTGCGTGCCATTTAAGGTTATGTAGCATATAATTCTCATAATATGTCAATATGGCATTATAAAAATTTATTTTGAAATAAAAACTGCCATTATTGCATGCTATTATTATTTTTATTACGCTTTTACGCATTGATATCATTGTAGACCTTTAATGTAGTTAGTAAATTTGATTCCAATTTATTGAAAGGATTATTTTAATTGTCTACAGATTTAGCAATTTTTGGTGGAGAGCCAATACGTAAAGAGCCTTTTCCTGCATGGCCAAGAATTACTGAAGAGATGAAACGTAGTCTCATTCATACGTTTGAGGAAGAAGAATGGGGTGTAGGTAGTAAAACAATTACTCTATTTAATGAACAATTTGCTACAATGCAAGATGCTAAGTATTGTCTTTCAATTCACTCTGGTACATCTGCTATATGGATATGTTTGAAAGCTGCCGGTATTGAGGCCGGTGATGAAGTAATTTTACCTTCTTACACTTTCATAGCAACTGCAACCGCAGTTGTTTTAGCGAATGCTGTGCCTGTTTTTGCTGATATAGACAAAAAAACTGCAAATCTTGATCCAACCTCTGTTGAAAAATTAATTACAAAAAAGACAAAAGCTATCATTCCTGTTCATACTGCAGGCGCTCCGGCTGATATGAAAGCTTTTTTAGATATATCAAAAAAATATAACATTCCTATTATAGAAGATGCTGCTCAAGGCCATGGCTCTATGATAGATAATAAGAAAGTAGGGGCGATAGGACTTGGTGGTATCTTCAGTTTTCAAACTTCAAAAAATATGAGTTCAGGAGAAGGTGGAGCTATTGTAAGTAACGATGAATCTTTTATAGATGCTTGTTTTTCTTATCATAATTGCGGGAGGGTTAGAAATGGTAAGTGGTATGAGCATTTCAGGTTGGGAAGTAACATGAGGATGAGCGCGTTAAATGCTGCTGTCTTACTTCCTCAAATAAAATCAGTAGAAAATGATTTCATTTTACGTGAACAAAATAGACAATATTTAGATAGCCAAATAGGTGGTATTGATGGTTTTGTCCCAATGGACTTGATTCCGGGTTCTAGATCCTCAAATCATTTATATATGGTAAGATACTTAAAAGAAGAATTTAATAATATAAGCAGAGAGCTATTTTTTAAGGCAATGCAGGCAGAAGGTGTTTTTACATACAAGGGGTGGTCCCCACTTTACAAAGAACCCTTATTTTCCATTAACCCGAAAGAATATCCTTGGTTAGAAGGAAGAAATTATGGTGACTTGTTTCATTCTGGAACTGAAATTATTGCTGAAGAACAAGCCGTATGGTTAAGGCAAAATCACCTACTAGGTTCGAGTGATGACCTTAAAGATGTGGTTGATGCATTTGAGAAGGTTTCAAACGCTATCAAAAAAAACCCAAAAAAATTTGATGAGATTAAATTATAAAAGGATTAACAATGAGAAATGAAATTAGTATTAAATCATTATTAGATGCTGTAACAGTACCTGCTGATTGGGTGGGTCTAAGAGAAGTATACGAGTCTAACACACCTCGTATGATCCGTGATGGAGTACCAGTATCAAATGGTCATTATTCAACCCATGGAGCAATGGTTGAAGTTTTAGTAAATGGACAATTTGGATATTTTGGAACTCCTGACCTAAGTCAAAGCGGTATAGAATTAGCAGCAAAAAAAGCATATGATCAAGCAAAAGCAGCTTCCAAATATGCACTACACCATTTTACAGATGAAGTACGACCGAAAAACATTGGTAGATATTCTTCTCCATTTGAAAAAGATCTAAGGAGCATCAGTGCAAAAGAATTAAACATGTTACTTCTTGATGCATATAATAATTTAAAAGTCTCAGATAAGATCGTTAGTGCAAGTTCATTGGCTAATGTAATTCAAACTAATTTTCATTTTGTAAGTTCAAATGGTAGTGATGTTGAGCAAGATTTTTTAATGTTAGAGTTTGATTTATCTGCAACAGCAGTAGACGGGCAAAATCAGCAAACGAGAACATTCGGAGGAATGCGCGGGACATGCAGACAAGCTGGAATGGAATTTTTAGACCAAATGGAAATTTTAGCTCAGGCTAATAAGATTGGTGAGCAAGCATTAGAAAAAAACACTCAACGTAAACTAACCTATTTTGAATACTTATGGATTCGCATAGTTGATGACATGAACAGATACGGTATACGTTATGAGGTAATAAGAAACATTAAAAAAGAACTCGTTGACAAAACATTAGAAAAAGATTTGTTAGCTGAAATTCATAAGCAAGTAGACAAGATTAAGCAGATAAATCCAGATGCTGCTCAATTTATTAATGATGAAGAAAAACAGCAGACAAATAAATCTAAGATTTTGGAGATTTTGAGTCATATAAGCTCACCACTACACTTAATCTTATATTATGCAGTTGCCTACAAAAAACAAGGAGCACTTATAATTAATCATTCAGGTAATTTACATGTTGAATTTGATGATATGGATGACAATGAAAGTGAATTAAAGTGTTCCCCGCATCTATGCATTCCTCTATCATACATGACAACTAACTACCTAAAGATTGATGATTTAGATTGTTGTACTCAGATTAATAAACCTCTTAACGAAAAAGAAAACAAGCTTATTAAAATAATCAGGGGACGAAAGTTTGGAGAGTTGGAGTCCATTTCTGTTGGCTATAAAAATGGCGAAATGGATCTTATCAAAGTAAGAGAGCTTAAGCGAACTGTTATAGAAAGTAGACTCATAGACCACATTCAAAAAGGTGGCTATCATAATATAGAATACAAAGTGCAAGGTGGAAGTCTTGTTCACTTTGTAAATGAAAGAGTAATCAAAGTTTAGGTACTGTATAAATCAGACCATTTTTCTTTTTGGGCTCCTATCAAGTAAAATGAAGGAAGCACGCATTGTAAAATGCTATGCTAACTATTAAACATGCAAGAAAATTATTAAAACAAGAACATGAAAAGTACACTGACAAACAACTCAAAGAGTTTATAGAATGGCTTGGGGTACTGGCAAAAATTGAAGTTGAACTAATATTAAAATCTAAAGGATGAAAAAAGCAGTTATCATGTGTAGAGTGAGTAGTGATGAACAGACTCATGGATACAGTTTAGATGTACAATTTGATGCATTAAACAACCATTGCCAAAGAAATGATATTCAGATTGTAAAACATTACAAAGAAGATCATTCCGCAAAGGATTTTAATCGGCCGCAGTGGAAAAATTTCATGGCTTATGCTAAAATAAATAAAGCCAATATTGATTTACTTCTTATTACTTCGTGGGATCGGTTCTCTAGGAATCTAACTGATGCACTTGTAACATTAAGACATTTAGAATCTATGGGAATATCAGTACAAGCAATACAGCAACCTATTGATATGAGTATTCCTGAGAATAAAGCCATGCTCGCTATGTACCTTTCAATTCCTGAGATTGACAATGACCGCAAATCAATCAAGGTCAAAGAAGGAATGAGAGCTGCACAAAAAGCTGGAAGATGGTCTCGTAAGGCTCCTTATGGTTACAGAAATACAAGGGATCTTGATAACAAACCTCTTATAGTTCCAAATGAAGATGCAAAGACAATCAAATTGATATTTGAATGGTACGCAAAGGGTAAAACTCAAGCTGAAATTCATGAGCAAACAAAGAAGTTGGGTCTGAAGACTTCTAAAAATCAAATCTCATATATACTAAGAAGTGTTGTTTATATGGGTAAAATAAAGGTGCCTAAAAATGCTCATGAACCAGAAATGATTGTGGAAGGAAAACACAAAGGAATAGTAAGTAAAAAACTATTTGAAAAGGTTCAGTCCATATTAAACGACAAGCGACTCATTAGTAAATTTCCACTTAAAGTATCTCACAAAGAGGAACTTCCACTAAGGGGAATGTTGCAATGTAGTTCTTGTGAAAAGCCTCATACGGGATCTGC
>CAJXBJ010000115.1 GCA_913050195.1 uncultured Saprospirales bacterium | reverse complement strand
ATATGCCAAGTCCAGTATAGTGGCGGCTGTAGTGGTGCTAACTTTATGCTATTTTACCCTGAGATACAAAAAGAAAATAAAATCAATTTATTTTTACGCTTAAACGACAAAGATCATTGTCGAAGCATCGTTAATAAAAGTGTGGAATTTGACCTCCACCCACTTCTAAAAATGAGCAATAAAGGACATATTGAACTTGTAATTAACGAAAGCTTTAGCCTGCCTTTTGTGATTCATTAAGCCTCCCTACCATTTTACTAGGGTCTACCCAAAGATCAAACTCATCACTTGTTAAGTAACCTAAACTAATTGCTGCCTCTTTTAAAGTTGTTGATTCGGAATATGCTTTTTTTGCAATTTTCGCCGCCTTATCATACCCTATTTTAGTATTTAAAGCCGTAACTAACATTAAAGAGTTATCTAAATTCATTTTAATTCGATCATAGTTAGGCTCTATTCCTAATGCACAATTATCATTAAATGAAGCACATGCATCTCCAATATTTCTAGCTGCCATCAAAAAATTAAAAATCATCATTGGTTTAAATACATTTAACTCAAAATGCCCATTCATCCCACCTGCTACTATAGCAGCATCATTGCCAATTACTTGAGCACATACCATAGTTAGAGCCTCGCATTGTGTTGGGTTAACTTTCCCTGGCATAATTGAGGAACCTGGCTCATTTGCTGGTATAATTATTTCTCCAATACCACAGCGAGGGCCAGAGGCCAACATACGCACATCATTACCTATTTTCATTAAGCTTACTGCTAAAGTTTTCAGTGCACCTGAAGCTTCTACTATCGCATCATGAGCAGCTAAAGCTTCAAACTTATTTTCTGCACTGACAAATGGTAAGGCTGTTAATTCTGCAATTTTTTCCGCTACTTTTTCTGAATATCCTTCAGGAGTGTTGATCCCAGTACCAACTGCTGTACCACCCAAAGCAAGCTCTGATAAATGAGCCAAGCTATTTTCTATTGATTTAATACCATGATCCAACTGTGACACATAACCTGAAAGCTCTTGACCCAGCGTTAAAGGCGTAGCATCCATAAAGTGCGTACGACCAATTTTCACAATACCCATAAAAGCTTGTGCCTTATTATATAATGTGTTTCTTAAGCGCTTAACATTAGGTAAGGTATTATCTACCAATAACTTATAGGCAGCAATATGCATAGCTGTTGGAAAAGTATCATTAGAGGACTGCGATTTATTAATGTCATCATTTGGATGAAGTACTTTTTCTAAATCTGTGAGGACTCCACCTTGCTTTACATGCCCTCTATTCGCCACCACTTCATTAACATTCATATTAGACTGGGTTCCAGACCCCGTTTGCCATACAACTAAAGGAAATTGATCATTCAATTTACCTTCAGTAATTTCATCACAGACAGAGGCAATCAAACTAGCCTTATCACTACTTAAAACACCACAATCAGCATTAGTTAAAGCAGCCGCTTTTTTTAATATTGCAAAGGCAGCTATGATTTCTTTAGGCATTTTTTGGTTCCCAATTTTAAAATTTTGGATAGAACGCTGTGTCTGGGCTCCCCAATATTTATCTGCAGCTACTTCTATTTCACCAATACTGTCTTTTTCTATTCTGTATCCCATATTATTTATTTAAAAAATCAATACTTTCATTAATTGCTTGTATAGTATAGTCCGGTAAAAATTCATTATCCCAAGGATGTTTACCTCCAAACGTATGATTTGCCTCAGGAATTAAGCTAAGTTTTGCCTTAGGATTCCAGCGCATCATACTTAACGCTTCTTTTTTATCAACAGACTCGTCTTTATTTCCATGTACTATTAACTGAGGTATACTTAAAGAAGAACATGCTCTTGCAATATCCAAACGTCCAAGGTTAGCCATATAATTATCATAAAGTTGATAATAAATAGGCATATTTTGTTTTGTGCGACCATTTTTTATAACAATATAACCATCTCTCTTCCAGGACTCAATTGTATCTATATCCCAGCGCTCAAAAGTTGAAACTCCCGCCCAACTAATCACTTTGCTTACACGCCGATCTTCTTTAGACTTTAAAAGGACTATCCCTCCTCCTCTGCTATGACCCAGCAAGCAAAGCTTATTAATATTAAGATTAAGCTCAAGGCCTATTTTTCTATCACATAAAGCATCAATCACAACACCAAGGTCATCCATTTCAATGCTAAAATTATTATTGGCAAATGCCTCTAAGTCCGGAAAATCAATTGGCTGTTCTAAAGTGCCGCCATTATGGGAAAAATTAAATTTTAATACCGCATAACCAGCCAATGCAAAAGCATCTGCAATTAAATTAAAAGGCCCCCAGTCCTTAAAACCTTTAAATCCATGAGCAAAAATTAAGATCGGAAGCCCCTCCTTACCCTCTTCATATCTAAAGTCATAAACAACTGGACGACCATGCTTGCCCTCTATATGAGCTTCCACTTTATTAAGCATTCGGCAAAGATAAAAAGATTAGACTACAAATAAATCGGCTATCACACTATCTGCTTTCATCAGAGCATTTCGATGTAAATGATAGTGGTTATTCTTGAAAACTATTTGTTCTTTCTCTATAGCTCTATTTAAACTAGAAACTAAATAATCAACATAACTTTTATCAAACCGAGCTTTGACAAAGCTTAAATCAATACCCTGCCATGTTCTAAGGCTTGTCATTATATATTCATTATATATATCTCTAGCCTCTAATTTTTCTTCTTCAAAATAGTCTAAACCAGATTCTATTCCTTTAATATAAGCAGAGTTAGAGGACACATTCCATCTTCTAATTGCTGGTTCACCTGGTGTAAATGAATGTGCTGATGGCCCAAAACCCAAATATGGTATAAACTGCCAATAAGAAGTGTTATGTCTACTCCTATGATCTGCCTTTGCAAAGCTCGACAATTCATATTGCTCAAAACCTTCAGCCTCTAACTCTCTTTTCAAGTACACAAACTGTTCTAGAACAAGCTCTTCGTCCATTTCTTTGCATTTATTTTTTTGTATTAAGTGGTCTAAAGCCGTATTTGGTTCAACAGTAAGCATGTATGCGGAGATATGCCCCACTTCTAAATCAATAGCTTTTTTGATATTTGATCTAAAAGTTGATTTTTCTGAAGTTGGAATACCATAGATTAAGTCAATAGACAACTTCTTAAAACCTTGTTCTTTCAAAACCTTAATACTTTCTATGGCTTGTTCTCCACTATGCTTCCTGTTCATCCACAATAAATCTGAATCACTGAATGATTGAACACCAACACTTGCTCTATTTATACCCATTGACTTCCAGCACGCTACCCTTTCATTAGTGACATCCTCTGGATTAATTTCTATACTTATCTCTACATCTTTTGACAAGATATAGTTGCTCCGTATGGTAGTCAATATTTTTTCTATTTCATTAACACCTATTAATGATGGAGTACCTCCCCCAAAGTAAATTGTTTCTATACGCTCACCATGTAACTCCCTAGATCGCAATGCTATTTCAGCCTTGATAGAGCTTAACATTCCCGCAATACTTTTCAAAGATGTACTAAAATGAAAATTGCAATAATGGCATTTATGCCTACAAAATGGAATATGAATGTATAGCCCTGCCATTAAAGCTTAGGAACAGGCTATTTTCTGAACTCGTCTTTCGTGTCGACCACCTTCAAAGGCCGTATTTAAAAAAGTTTGCATTATTTCAATTGCAGAATCCACTGAAACAAATCTTGCAGGAATGCATACAACATTAGCATTGTTATGTTGTCTTGCCAATGCTGCAATACTTGGCTCCCAGCATAAAGCAGCACGAACATTAGCATATTTATTAGCTGTCATACAAACACCATTTCCACTACCACATATCAATATCCCAAGGTCCGAAAAACTGGAATCAATAGATTGAGCTAAAGGATGTGCATAGTCAGGATAATCTACGCTGTCTTTACTTGAAGGTCCTAAATCTTTTACAGAATAATTTGATTCAGACAAGGCTTTTATCAATATTGTTTTTAATTCTACTCCTGCATGATCAGAAGCAAAGACAAGATTTACCATTTCTCCACATTTCCAGATTCTAAAATACGTTCAATACCCTCATGCATTGGACATAATTCTCGATTTAACAGCTTATGCATTTTTGAAATATCTGGCTGTCTGCGTGTCATGTCACCTTCTTTCAATGCACTCAAATGCACTATTTTTGAACTTGAACCAACAACATCCTTAATAACTGAAGCCAATTCTAAAATAGTCGTTTCTTTATCATTCCCAATATTTACAACATCATTTACACATTTATCATTTTTAAATGCTGCCATACATGCATCAATGTTATCATCACTATAACAAAAAGTTCTGGTTTGCATACCATCACCATAAATAGTGATATCATCATTTTTTAATGCTTTTTTAATAAACTTCGACATCACAAAGTCTGTACTTTGAAAAGGACCATATGTATTAAAAAAGCGGAATATAGTGTAGTCCAAGTCAAACTCTTGCTTATAAGATTTCAAGAATGCTTCACCAACATTTTTAACAATTGCATAGGGCAGTCTTGAGTTTAATGGCGTTGTATCTTCATTTTGAGGTAACTCAACTGGCTCTCCATAAACTTCTGAAGAAGAGGAAAAAAAGACGCGTTTTACACCCGTCCCTTTCGACAAATTCAGAATATGACGAATACCATCAATATCATCCAATACTCCAACAGGATGATTCAATGTTCTACTAACCCCGACAGTTGCTGCATAATGAAACACATAATCAAATTGATAAGACAACATCACCTCTGCAATATCTCTATATTGATTAACATCACACTTAATAAACTTCCAATTATCATATTTTTCTTCAGGCAATTTCCACATGTAGCCTGTTGAAAGATCATCAACAATAACCACAAAATGGTTGGGGTCATTAACAAGCGCTCTTGCTAAACAACTACCGACATGCCCTGCGCCTCCTGTTACTAGAATTTTTATCATCTATTTTCTATTATTTCCATTAAATATTG
>CAJXBJ010000114.1 GCA_913050195.1 uncultured Saprospirales bacterium | reverse complement strand
GATGCAAGTAGGTAAAACAAGATAGCATATCTTATTTTTTTGCTTTCGTGATAAAAGAAAAGCCCAAGGCCTATAGCAGAGCTTGTTGCAACATGCATTGTTGTAGAGTATAACGCTCTAACTGCCAAGATGTTTGGTGTAGATTTCATAAAATCATACTGGTATGCAATGTTTTCCATAAATGCAAAACCCAAGGCTGAGGCCGATGAATAAATTATATAATCTATGGGCTCATTAATGAAATTTGTTCGTTTAAGAACAATCAAAACAGGAATAATTTTAATGATTTCTTCAGGTAAACCAGCGCCAAGGAACATATAAATAAGCTGGTTATAAATAAGCCCATTATTAATTTGATCTAAGAAAAGAGTTCTTAAAGGAACCCAAAATATGCTGATGAAGGCACTAATTATTAATGAAAGAAAAAATACAATTAATATATCCTTGAACTGCTCTCTTTCAAATACATCTATTTGATAAAGAAAAGCCAAAAAACATGTCGGGAAAAATAGAGAAGCTAAGAAGGCAATGCCTAAATTATAATCAAAAAAAGATGCTACTGTGTAAATAATTAAATATATACCCGTAATTATATAAATCCACTTTCTCATTTAAATAATTTAATAGAAAGATAAATTTTATCTGATGATTAATAAAGTTTATCTGATATAAGATGTGAATTTATAATATTGAATCTTTAACTAAAGTAAGTGAAGCACATAGCTAAAGACCTTTTGGTTGCATTAAGAAACTTGATGTCATTAGGCTTTTAGTTAGTACTTAATAAGCTTCTCAAAAAATCCATTAATCTTAATAAAATAGACACCTGGTTTTAAATTGGATACATCATACATAAATGTTCCATTGCTAAATGTTTCAGAGGCGATTACTTTCCCATTTAAATCGCACAATATATAATTGTTATTAATTGCATTATTATTTTCAATTATGATGTAGTCTTTTGTTGGATTAGGGTAAATGCGTACTTTTTTATTTAAGCCTTTTGCGCTTGATGATGCAATAACTCCATTGATGTCATATTTGGAAAAAAACTTCCAAATTTCTTCAGAGGCTCTGATGTCCTGATTAGTGCCCGTGCCCGCAAAAAGACTGCCTGGCCATGTATGTCCGCCCATGTCAATTTTAAATAACTCTACTGATACGCGATTATCTCCATTATTATAGGCATAATGAGTTGCGGTGCTTCCATCCCAAAGACTAATGTTTGGCATATTAGTGACTATTGCAGTTTGGTCACAATTATTATAGTCCACCCAATACTTAACAGTGCTATCAATATGAAGAGAGAAGTTTGTACCATTATAAGCAACAACGCCATCAGAAGTGCCATGTATTTGCATTACAGGCGTAGGGTGTTGTGCTTGACATGATGAAAGTTTATACGGATTCATTGAGCCGGTAACAGAAGCTATAGCTGCAATCCTATTACTAAGCTCACATGCCAGCTGATAGCTCATAAATCCACCATTTGACATGCCTGTACTATAAACGCGATTTAAGTCAATGCTAAACATAGAGGCAATAGTATCAATTAAGTGATCTATAAAACCAATATCATCTACGGTGCTTGCTTGCCAACCCACATTCCAGTGATTATTGTTTAAATTATCTGCCGTACCTTGAGGATGTGCAATTATAAATCCAGCTGTATCTGCAATTGATCTAAAGTCTCCATAAAACATTTGCTCATAAGCATTGCTGGTATAACCATGAAAATTAAGAATCAAAGGGACATTATTGCTTGTATAATGGTTCGAAGGAACATAAAGGATATAATCCCTTTCTAAGCCATTATGCATAATTGATGCATTAATGGTTTGTTGTGCACTGATAAATACTGGATAAGTAATCAGAGCAATTAAAAGAAGATAAGTTTTCATTGAAGCGTTTCTAGCATTCATTACAGCAGCCAGATCCTTGTACTTGACCAAGATTTATCTCTTTGTCGGTTGCCTCTCGAACTTCTACTATGTTTCCTGTAAAATGTAAATCTTGACCAGCTAGAGGGTGATTTGCATCCATTGTTATTGTCTCTTCATTAATAGATACAACAGTACTTGGAATCACATTCCCTTTATCATCTTGCAATGGAAGTAAATTGCCAGTCACAACTTGATCAGCAAGTTTTCCATCTTGCATGAAAATGTTAATTGGGAGATCAATGATTGCTTCTTCTGTTCTGTTGCCATATGCATTTTCTGATTTAATCGGAAAAGAAAAAGCGTCACCAGCATTTAGTTTTACAACATTATTTTCAAATTCAGGAATCATAGATCCAATACCCGACAGAAATACTAAGGGTGTTTTGCCCTCTGTTGATTCTATCATTTGTCCTTCTTTAGTGTCTTTAAATAGACTATAGTCAAGAGTGATAACTTTTTGTGACATGTTATTCATTTTAGATTATTTTGGGCAAATCTAAGATTTAAAATCTTTATTTGCTCTTTTTCAATATTTAATATCAAAAGCCTAAAATCAAAAGAATGACTATTAAAGTTGTTAACTTTAATAGGTTAAAATCAAAACTATGAGAATTGTTAAATTGCTTTTTGTCTCGTTTTTATGTTTAGCACAGGCTGTATATGCTCAATCCGTGTTTAAATATGAAGCATTGCCAAGTGTTCAAAGCTTGTATGATGCTGAACTTGTAGATCTTAACGCAGATGGATACAAGGACTTTATTATATCTACCTCAAGTAGCCTTGTTTGGCATGAAAATGATGGTTCTGCTTCATTTGTTGAGCATAGTATACAGGGTATGCATAGTTCTTATTCCTATTTAGCAGCAGGGGATGCGGATAGTGATGGAGATATTGATTTCTTCTGCTATTATCCAAATTATCAAGATTTGGTATTTATGGAAAATGATGGTGCTAATAATTTCACATCTAGCTTGGTCGATAACTACGCCGGAGAGATCAATGAGCTTATTCTTGCAGATCTTGACTTGGATGGTGATTTGGATCTTGTTGCAGCTTGTGAATTGTCTGGCGGATTGAAATGGTATGAAAATGATTCAGTGGCATCAAATAATTTCACATTTCATAATATCGCATATTACTATTCTTATTCCGACGTAGATGCCATTGATATGGACAAGGATGGAGATATAGACTTAGTGGCTTCTTCAGAAGATTATGATCGCATTGTTTGGCTTGAAAATGATAGTTTACAGAACTTTACTTTACATACCATTTACAGCTCTGCCAATGGAGCACTTTCAGTATTCCCAGTGGATATTGATGGAGATAATGATATTGATATTCTCTCAGCATCATTTAATGATGATAAAATCATAATACACTATAACGATAGTCTGCAAAACTTTACTCAAGACATTTTATCAGATCAATTTGGTTCAGGCAGTGTAGAAGTAATAGCCGATGATTTGGATGGGGATGGAGATATGGATATTATCACTGGCAATTATCGAAAGAATACTCTTAGATGGTTTGAGCAAAGCTCATTAGGTAATTTTAAAAAACACTATTTAAGCTACCACACTGGTACAATAGGAAGCTCTCAATATAATATGTTTTTAGAGGCTACTGATTTGGATAATGACAATGATCTGGATATTCTTTACAATACAACGGCTGATTTGATATCACTATACAGAAACTCAGTATGTCAAAGCTTACAACCAATTGCTTTGCCTTATATAGAATCTTGGGATGATGCAACAATGATATCTCAATGCAGTGAATATTTAAAATGTGAATCGGATCATCGATGGTATTTTAATTCAGGAGAAGAGGAACGTGGGCAAGCTAGGTGGGGATATCACAGTAGTTATATATCTAATGGGATAGTTCTTGATGCGTCTGGAAGTGGAAATACAATTTCAAACTTTTTGGATTTGGAAATGGACCTTTCCAATTATGCTAGCTCTAACAATCTTGAGTTAAGCTTTAAATGGGAAGACTTTGGTGATGAAAATGATACTAATGATGCAGTTTGGATAAGGGCATATGATTCACTTAATTGGCTTAAAATACATCAACTGTACCCAGAAAATGATGATTCAGAAGTTGAAGTATTAATAGACTTAGACTCAGCACTATCTGTAAATGGTTATAGCCCTGGATCTCAATTTAATTTGAGGTTTGGTCAAGAAGGGTACTCTTATGCAAATTATGGTAATTACTATGACGGTATATTGTTTCGAGATATCACAATTAGCAATTGTCCTAAACCAAGAAATATATTAATAAGTAATGTTAGTCATAATGCTGCTTTGGTGGAATGGTCTGGTAATAGTAGCCTTGACTATGATATTGAGTATGGTGGGGCTAATTTTCTTCAAGGTCAAGGAACAATTATTCAGGGAAATGGGCTGAGTCAGGCAATTAGTGGGCTTGAGTCAAGTACATTATATGAATTTTATCTTAGGAATAGATGTACTTCTGTGGATTCTAGTTTATGGGATGGCCCTTATGGCTTTAAAACACTGTGTGAGCCTGTAGAGGTAATTAATGCTTGTTTGCCAAACTTACTTCCTAATACATGTTCAATCAATAGTTTGTATATCAAAAACTTAAATGATGATTCTGGTTATTGGCAACACACTAATTCTAATCAGTTGCCTTCTGATGCTAGAATAAACTTGAGCGATACTGATAATGATGATTGGTTCATTTTGAGAGGTCTTAAGCTTAGTGGTAATGAAGAATTAGTATTTGATCTTAGAACACATCATGCAAGCAGGCCTGCTATATTAAAGATTAAACTATCAATGGATGAAACAGATACCATTGATTTTGTTTATGATTTATATTCAAATAATAACATAGTCAATATGGATTTTGAGTCTGTTGTTATAGATTTAAGTCCATATAGTGGCACTTGCTACATAGCCTTTATGGTAGATGATATTCCACAGCAGTCCAATACTACATTGAGTTTAGATAATATTTGCGTTAGAAAAAAATCATGTATTGCATTATCTCCTTTACACTTGCCTTTTAGCTTGGATATTTCTGACCTAAGCGGAACATTTAGTGAAATTGGGCCTATAAAGTGTGACTCTAGCTTTTCATTATCTTTCACAGGAAGTCATCCATCAATTTCATCGGTA
>CAJXBJ010000113.1 GCA_913050195.1 uncultured Saprospirales bacterium | reverse complement strand
CTGAAAATTGATCACCTTCAATTTGAACAAATACTGTAAAGAAGTCTGCAAATCCGGCATTCGTAATCCACATTTTTTGTCCATTTAAAATATAGTGCTTGCCATCTTCGCTTAGATATGCCGTGCTTTTTGCCGATAAAGCATCTGATCCTGAGGTGGGTTCTGTAAGGCAGTATGCACACTTCAGCTCTCCTGTAGCAATTTTAGGAAGATATTGGTTTTTTTGATCCTCATTTCCATATAAAAGAATAGGCAGAGTTCCTATTCCAATGTGCGCACCAAGGGACAGACCAAATGACATTGCAATACCCATTTGCTCATAAAAGTATGTTTCTGTATTAAAGTCAAAATCCATTCCACCGTATTGCCCTGGAATACTTATGCCCAAGAAACCAAGCTCTCCCGCTTTTGCTAATAAGCTTTCTGTTAATCCGGTTTCCATATTTTCTAGACGGTCAATCGCGGGATGAATTTCTTGGGTGAAAAAAGTCCGAGCGCTGTCTGCAATCATTTTTTGTTCTTCTGTAATTTGTTCAGGGGTGTATACCTCATTTGGGTCAGAGTCTTTGATTAAATATTCAGCACCTCTTAAATTTTTCATATCCGTACTTATCATGTTTTTTATTTTGATTGGTATTAAAAATAAAGCTTTCAGTAAAAAAAACTAAATTCATAAGGTGCTAATTCAGTAAAACGGTAATTATGAAAAAAATAGCAGTCATTGGAGCTGGTCCTGCTGGTTGTTCAGCAGCCTATCATTTAAGAGCAGCTGGTGTGGACGTTGATTTATTTGATAAATCTCAGCAAGTAGGGGGTAGGACAGCTCGCTTTGACCAGAATGAATGTGCTTTTGATACAGGTGCTGCCTTTTTTACCAACTTTTATCCTCTATTAAATGAATTAGTCGATCGTTTAGGTTTAAGAAAGGATGTTTTGGAGTTAGAGCGTCGAGTAGGTATGCGCTATAAAGATCAAATAGCCGAGTTTGCATTTGGTGACTTTTCAACCTTTTGGGGATTACCGTTTCTAAGTACAAATGACAAGCTAAGCATGATTTGGAATACGATTAAGTTGACTATAAGGCGGCCTTTTTATGATTTAGTTGATCCAAATAAATTATCACAGATTGATGAAAGAAGTATTGCAGATTGGGCTAGGGAAGATATGACGGAGGCTGTTTATCAATACTGTATTCGTCCAGGTGTTGAACCATTTTGGTATTTTTCTTGTGAAGATGTCTCAAGAGCTATGACTACCGTTTTGCAGGCTAATGCGGCAGATGCAAAATTTTATACATTTAAAAATGGGATGTCCCAAATAAGCTATAAATTATCTGAAGGATGTAATCTTTATTTGAATACAGAAGTCAATCGAATTGAAAAATCAGGTGATACGTATCAATTGTTTGCTAAGTCAGAAAATAAAACGTTAGAGCTTACCTACGATGGTTTAATAATGGCGTGTACAGCAGATGTAAGTACAGTCTTGCTTAATGAGAGCTTAATTGATGTAGAGCGTCTAAAATATGTGCAAAGTCAAAAATATGTAGCAAATATACATGTTGCCTATATGGTTGATAGAGCGGCAGTAAAAGATATGTTAGCCTATTACTATCCATGTGGTAATTGGGAAACTCCAATTGCGGCTATTGTACTTCATAAAACAAAATCAGAGTATTCAGTGCAAGCACCAGATGGAAAGGAATTAATCAGTGTATATCTGCTTAATAAACCATCTCTTGATAACTCAAATTATGATAAAGAAACCTTAGGTATTAAAATTTGGGAAATGGCTAGAGCATTTGAATCTGCTTTACCAGAAAAGGCTGAGTGTATTTCAGTATTTAATCGTTCGCATGCAATTCCACTTCATGAAGTTGGTCGCTTTATTCAAGCGCAAAGTATTTTAGATAAATCTGGGCATAGCTTACAATTGGCGGGAGATTACTTGAGCTGTGCAACTGTAGAAGGAGCCCTTAGAAGTGGTCGGTGGGCAGCTAACCAACTCATGGGTATCCAATCTAAATTTTAAGCCTAGTTTTAAGCACATCGTCCCAAAGGGTAGTCGTAAAGCCATAATCATGGTCAGGGTCCTTATAATGATGCCTAAGATGATGTTTTTTGATTTTTTGAAAGTATGGGTTTTTGAAGTTTAAATGATGACAGGCAAAATGGCACCAATCATAAATCAAATAGCTACTTACTAAAACTGTAAAAAAGGGTGCTGCATAATATCCAAACGCTAGATAAGATAAATAATAGAGTAATATGCCTGCAGGTACTGTTACCAATGGAGGAACAACAAGTCTTTTAGTATCATCTGGATAATCATGGTGTGCCCAATGAATGACATATAACATTCGTTTGCCAAAGGTGCTTGTCGCGTTATAATGAAAAACATAGCGGTGACCCGTATATTCAATTATTGTCCATAAAAGTATGGCACCAATACTAAGAGGAATGATATATAATGGTTTATCTATATAGCCCTCTAAAACATAATAAATACTCAGTCCACTAAAAAAAAGTATTGTCGGAATAAAAATAATGAAAGGAACTATATGATGGCAAGTTGAAGCCCACTCTAATAAATTTCCATCAAAAAGTCTGACAGCCTTCCGTTTGGCTATGTATAGTTTTCTTTTGTTTTCAATTGCTTGCATTCTACCAAAATAATGAAAATCAATAACTTATGTTTTACTCATAGCTGTTTTTCCATTCTTTTTATCTAGTTTTTTTAACAAAATATTACTTTAAAATGTTAGTAATTGTTTATATTCATTATAGAGAAAACAGGAAATAGCTTTTAACTTTGCTTTTCATGAATTTAGGATATAGAACATTCCTGATTTGCGCTTTAAGCATCATAACCTCATTATGTGGCCAAGATTTACAGCCTTTGGTTTCAAGATCAAGTGAACAATCTTCAGAGCATCTTCAGAGGATGACCTCTATTTCAGAAGCACTTCAAAAAGTCGATAAGGAGACTCTAATGAAGCGTCGATTTAGGGTGCTAAGTAAGAATATTAATTTTACTTATAATAAGACCGTTGATCATCTGATAAACTATTTTAAAAGAGATAAAAAGTTTTTAGAAAGAGCAAATGTTCGCTCTGCTGTCTATTATCCCCTTTTTAAGGAAATATTTAATGAAGAAGGGGTTGTTGAAGAAATGATAAATTTATCCATTATTGAGTCTTGTATAAGTCCTAAAGCGGTTTCTCGTATGGGCGCAACGGGCATCTGGCAGTTTATGAAATATACAGGTCAAACTTATGGTCTACATGCGAATGCTTATTTTGATGAACGTAAGGATATTTTTGAATCGACTCGATCTGCTGCTAAATTCATGAAAGACCTTTATACTAAGTATGAGGATTGGCTATTAGTCGTTGCAGCCTATAATTGTGGTCCAGGCAATGTTAATAAGGCTATCCGCCGTGCAGGTGGTAAGCGAGATATATGGAAGATTTATAAGCACTTGCCTCGAGAGACAAGGGGCTATGTCCCATCTTTTATCGCTATTAACTATATTATGGCACATAAAGATGAGTCAGGTTTAATCGACTTTAATAAGAATAACCCATTTTTTCAATTAACTTCTAGTTCAGTTGAAAGAATTGCAGTTAAAAACAGGCAGCTATCTTTGTCTAAATTAGCAAGTTTATTAGAAGTTGACAAGCGCCTTTTGTATATGCTTAATCCTTCTCTCAAATATAAAGTGCTTCCGAAATCAAGGCAAACTTATATGTTAAATATCCCTGCTGAGTGTATAGCTAAATTCAATAAAAATGAGGATAGCATATGGACGGCTATGAGCGATATTGTTTTGCCAAATCGTTTTTTACATACTGTCCAAAGAGGAGAATGTCTGTCTATAATTGCTGATAAATATAATTGTAGTGTAAACGATCTAAAAACCTGGAATGGTATGGGCTCTGATAGGCTTAGGGTTAATCAGACACTGGTTGTTTTTACGACCAAAAAGAAGTCTACATACAAGCCAAAGCAAACAGCTAGTACTGTAGCGACAAAATACAGTGAACGCTTTAATTATGGCCATGTGTCATATATTATAAGACAAGGGGATACATTGTATGGTATAGCAAAAAATTATCCGGGGATTTCTGCACAAAATATTATGATATACAACAATATGGCCAATGCTTATAAAATTAAACCCGGGCAAACAATCAAAATTCCTAAAGTCAAATCATAGTTTTTAATGAAATGGTCTAGCTTATTTTCCAAGACTCGATTAGGTCGTGAAGGTCGAGAGTCTTCTACACTTACAAGGACCGAGTTCCAGAGAGATCAAGACCGAATTGTATTTTCATCGGCATTTAGGCGTCTTCAGAACAAAACACAGGTTGTGCCCCTTCCTGATTCTGACTATGTGAGAAATAGACTGACACATAGCATGGAAACAGCATCAGTAGGTAGATCATTGGCTACTGTGGTTGGTTCGGCCTTAATTAAGGAAAATACAGACTTATTTCATGAATTGGATATTCATGAATCAGATTTTGGAGCAGTTGTCTCAGCAGCTTGTTTAGCTCATGACCTTGGTAATCCTCCTTTTGGTCATTCTGGAGAGGATGCTATATCTGCATATTTTAGAGATGGGAGGGGACAGAGTTATTTAGAGCATTGCAGTTCTGCACAAATAGCGGACCTTCAGAACTTTGAAGGAAATGCATCGGGATTTCGCCTTTTGACAGCTAATTTGGAGGGGCAGACTGAACTAGAAGGTGGATTAGGTTTAACATATTCTACTCTAGCTACATTTAGTAAATATCCTAAACAGTCCATTCCTAATCTAAAAAAAGATGGAAGAGCCAGCGGTAAAAAATATGGTTTTTTTCAAACAGAAAAAGAGATTTTTAAAAAGGTAGCTAGTCGTTTGCAGCTTAAAGAAAAAGAGTATTCATATAGTTGGTACAGGCACCCATTAAGTTTTCTTTTAGAAGCTTCAGATGATATATGTTATCACATTATTGATTTTGAGGATGGCTATAATCTAGGTATTATAAGTTTTGATTTAATTGAAAGTCTTTACATTCAATTACTTGGGAAGGATTGGTCAAATATAGAAGCACGATATAAGAGAGTGCTTTCAGAACAAAGTAAAATATCCTATTTACGTAGCGTAGTAATAAATAAGCTAATAAGAAGCTGTTCGGCCGTTTTTCTGGAGAATGAGACAGCTATTTTAGATGCTAGTTTCGATAAGCCAC
>CAJXBJ010000112.1 GCA_913050195.1 uncultured Saprospirales bacterium | reverse complement strand
CCTGCATAACTTTTTCCCTGAAGACTTGAAAGTTTGGTATTACTAGCATTAATCACACTAAACGTTCCTGCATTATTTCCATTTTGATCTAAAGCAACCATACTAAAGCCATAGGCTGCCTTCGTAGCATCTGTGACATCAACGGTTACCAAATAATTTGAATCCATCATATAGTTGATATGACCATTCAAGTCTACATTTATACTAACATTTCCTGGTCCAGAATTTAGTGCTCCACCATGACAACTTGTACAGTCTCCCTCACCTGGGGCTCCAGTTTTTGCTGGAGGCGCTCCCGAGCTATTAGTGAATGCAAAATCATTTTGAATTAAAAACAAGAACAAAACACCTGCAAGTAAAGAAATAAATAGCTTTTTCATTTCATTTAGCTTTATTCTAAGTTATGTAAAAAATTGCATTAATTGGTAATATGCTAAATTTGCAGCTTATGAATAGATTTAAATTTGCTTTCAATGGTTTGAAAGTTTTCTTGCTTGAAGAAAGCAATGCAAAAACACACTTAGCATTATGCCTTTTTACAATTGCAGCAGGCGCTTATTTTGAAGTTAGTAAAATTGAATGGCTTTCAATTTTTATTTGTAGCGCTATAGTATTTACAGCTGAAGCCTTAAACTCTGCAATTGAACGCCTTTGCGATAAAATAGAACCAAACAAGGACGATAAAATTAAGATCATAAAAGATATTGCTGCAGGAGCGGTCTTGTTAAGCTCTATATTTTCAGCAATAGTTGGAGCAATTATTTTTATACCCCATATAATATCGCTATTCTAAATAAATTTAATGCAATATCATTAAACGCTCTGAGTCAAGCTTGACAAAAACAAAAAGTAAAATTGTAAATGCTAAAAGACTTGACCCTCCATAGCTAAAAAAAGGCAAGGGTATCCCAATCACAGGAAGAATTCCTATGACCATACCTACATTAATAGCAAAGTGAATAAAGAAAATACTCGCCACAGCATACCCATAGACTCTACTAAAAACAGAACGTTGACGCTCTGCTAAGCTAATAATCCGCAATAAAAAAAAGAGATACAAGCCAATAACAAACAATGATCCCATAAACCCATGCTCTTCTCCTATAGTGCAAAAAATAAAGTCTGTGCTTTGTTCTGGTACAAACTTTCCACGCGTTCGTGTGCCTTCTAAAAACCCTTTTCCAGAAAAACCTCCTGACCCAATGGCCATTCTAGATTGAATGCCATGAAAACCAACTCCTGAAGGATCATGTTTTAACCCTATAAGAACCTCTATTCGGCTTTTATGATGAGGTTTAAGAACATTATTAAACGCGAAACCTACAGAAGAAACATATCCTAAACTTAATCCAGCAATAAACAGTGGCAATATGAGCCTCAAGCGTATATTTTTTAAAAAATTTCTAAACTTAAACGCTTGAAATAGACATAGCAAAACTATTGAAACAAATACAACCAAAGCAGTCTCCCTATAATAGGTGATGTCAAAAAGACCTATTCTATGAAGAACACATAAAAACAGTCCTAAAACATAAATAGCTTGAATGGCTGATATGAAAGGTTTTGGAATATTTTCTTTTTGATCTGTCATATAAAAGACATAAAAAAGAGCTAAAAGCATTGAGCAAACCAATGATATGTTTAGAAATGATGGTATAAGAAGCGCCACTAAGGCTAAGCTAACTGCAGCAAAACCAATAATTAAAACTAATGGTGTCATCCCTTCTCTATACAGCACCAATAAAAAAGCAGCAAATGCTAACATTGAGCCCGTATCATTCTGCATCAATACAAGACAAACAGGCAATAGAATAATTAAACTAATAATTAATTTGGAAGAGAGCAGCTTAAAATTAAATGTTCTACGACTAATATAACGGGCAAGCATTAAGGCTGTTGTAAATTTAGCGAACTCTGCAGGCTGTATTTTAATTGGCCCCAAAACTATCCATGATTTAGCTCCATTAACTTCCTGACCTATACCTAGCACTAAGAACAGAACAGCAATTAAAATAAGATATAGCCAAAACGCAAAACTTGTAAAAAAGGCAACATCAATAATTAGAATAAAAAAGGCCACCAATAAACATATGGGAATCCAAAACATTTGACGGCCATATGAATAATCTAATCCTAGCTTAAAGGTTTGTCCTTCATTATACGCCGCCGAATAAATGGTTAAAAGACCCAAGAATACCAATAGTAAATATGTCAACACCAAAGGCCAGTCAATTTTACGACTATATGGTCTAGAGTTATACATTAGTTTTCATTAATTAAATCACCTTCAAACATTCGCTTTTCCAAACTTTCTCTATATCCCCCTTCTATGGACCCCTTAAGATATTGCTCAATCATTAAACTAGCAATTGGGGCCGCCCAAGTAGAGCCATATCCTGAGTTCTCAACAAAAACAGAAATAGCAATCTGAGGTTCTTCTTTTGGAGCAAATGCAGCAAAAATAGAATGGTCTTTACCATGTGGGTTTTCAGCTGTGCCAGTTTTACCACACATACTAATATCTTTAATTTGTGAACCCCTAGCAGTACCTTCTTTTACTACCTCTTCTAATCCTTCTATAACCTTTTCAAAATGCTCAGAAGAAATGCCTGCTTCTTTACGTTCAAATCTCAACTTATTTGTTTTACTAAAAGTTTCAAGCTCCTTAATTAAATGGGGTTCAATAAAATATCCCTTATTGGCAATACAAGCATAAGTATTTGCTATTTGCATTGGAGTCATTAATAGCTCTCCCTGACCTACAGAAAGTGAAATAATGGTTGGCGCCTTCCATCCACCTACTCTATAAAGTCGATCATAGTAATCCTTTTTAGGCAAATTGCCTGCGCTTTCAAACTCAAACTCAGGAGAAATTTTTTGTCCTAAACCAAAAGAAGATGAATATGTATACCAAGATTCATATGCTTCGGCTGCATTTTTGAATTTTTCTAAATCAAAGAAGGCCTTCATGACGGATGAAAAATAGTTATTACATGAATATCGTATAGCACCCTTAACCCCATTTATTGGTTCATGATCATGACAGGCCACTGTTCCTGGAATACGTTGCTCTCCCTTACACTTAAACCTGCCTTTAATATCAACCCCCTCTTGCAATCCAATAAGAGACATAATAGATTTATACGTGGACCCTGGGGGGTACATTGCCATTACTGGTCTATTAAATAGAGGATCTAGACTATCCTTTTTTAAAGCTTCAAATGCCCTTCCTCTTGATTGTCCAACCATTATTTTAGGATTGTAGGATGGACTACTTACAAAAGCCAATATTTCTCCAGATTTTGGCTCAATAGCAACTATGCTACCCTTTTTATTTTTCATTAGGCGCTCTCCATAGTCTTGTAATTTAGCATCTAAGGTACTTATAAGATTCGTGCCAGGAATAGGCAGCACGTCGTCTGCACCTTCTTTATAGCTTCCTTTTGCTCTATTATGCACATCATAGAGCAACCATTTAGAGCCTTTAACACCGCGCAAAGCCTTCTCATAACATTTTTCTAGACCAGTTTTCCCCACTACATTTTGATCTGTATAATAATTATCTGTTTTTATTTCTTGACTATCTACCATACCAATATATCCAAGAACATGTGCAGAATGCCCATAAGGATAAATCCGCTCTGCATGCACTTCGCCATAAAAACCTGGAAACAGATGTAACTGCTCTTGCAAACGTCCAAATTCAACATAATCAATTTGGCGCTGAAACAAGCTAGGATTAAATGGATGCCTACGTGCTTTTTTAATCCGTTCTCGAACTATGTCAAGTTCGAGTTTTAACAAGCCTGCTAGCTTGACAGTATCCATGCTTTCCATATTAGCAGCAACTAACATAAGATTGTACATTGGCTGATTGGCTACTAATATCTCTCCATGCCTATCCTTAATCAATCCTCTTGGCGCCTCTACTTCCTTTAATCGTATTTCTGAAGCAGATGTTGAGTCTATAACTTGAATGTAAAAAAGCCGAGCAAGATATAGCAAAGCCACACTTAGCATTATAATTTGTATTGTAAGTTTGCGAATGCCAGAACCCATTAGACAAATTTAGCAATTTAGACCATGAAAAAATCCAATTAATTTATATTTACAAAACCTTAAAATCAGCAATTTGCATATAGAACCACTTAAAAAGCAAACATTTAGAACAATTCAGTGGTGTATTGTTATCCTTTCAATGCTTATTTATGCAAACACCTTAAACTTTGAACATGCCTTAGACGATGACATTGTTATTTTTAATAACATTTTTACAGTCAAAGGTTTAAAGGGCATACCTGACCTTATAAATAAAGACAGTTTTCATGGATTTTTTAAAAAGAAAAAAAACTTAGTTAGCGGCGGGAGATACCGCCCATTGTCAATCATTAGTTTTGCAATTGAAAACGAATTCTTTGGCAAAAAAAAGAAAGATGGAACATATTTATACAACGCACAAGTTGGTCATTTTTTTAATCTAATATTTTACGGCCTTTGCTGTCTTTTATTGATAAAAACCTTAAAACTGTTTTTTCACGAAGACTCCATTAAAAACCATTGCATCATATTAGCTAGCTCCTTATTTTTTGCAATGCACCCCTTGCATTCTGAAGTCGTCGCAAATATTAAAGGTAGAGATGAGATATTTACTTTAGGGTTTGCACTAAGTGCTCTTTATTTAATGTTTAAATATAATGGTGCACTTAGATTTGCACTTATAAGTGCCACATTGCTTTTCCTTTCATTACTTTCTAAGGAAAATGGCATTACCTTTTTAGCCATTATACCATTGTCATTCATTGTTTTTAAACAATGGTCTATCAGGAAATCTCTTATCAAATGCTGGCCCTTATTAGTTTTTGCCTTTTTTTATCTTTGGCTGCGCTATCTTGTAATAGGCTTAAGTCAGCCGAGTGGTTATTGTGAAATTCTTAATAACCCATTTTGTGGTATAAATGATAGTGACAAATATGCAACCATACTATATACATGGTTAAAGTATTGGGGATTATTATTGTTTCCAATTGATCTCACCCATGATTATTATCCTAATCAAATTCCAATCTTAAATTGGACTGCGCCTATAGTCTTAATAAGCCTAGCCATTAATTTACTCGCTATTTTTGGTGGCATTTATGGGTTAATTAAAAGACATTTCTATGGATACGCATTAGCTTTTTATTGGATAAGTTTTTCCATCGTTTCTAATCTATTATTTAATGTTGGCACATTTATGAATGAGCGCTTCTTGTTTATTTCCTCAATAGGCTTTTGTCTA
>CAJXBJ010000111.1 GCA_913050195.1 uncultured Saprospirales bacterium | reverse complement strand
ATTAAATTGAATATTGTTGTTGATAAATATCTGACTCCCTGGGTGATAAGTGAAGTTGCTTGTCGGTATGTCATGAATATTAACGGCTTTTATAGTATCATGTGTGCAGCCGATATCATCTATTACGCTTAAACTCACATTGTATGCGCCTGTATTTATATAAGTGTGTGTTGGGTTTTGAATTGATGAGTTGGCGCCATCATTAAAATCCCATGCCCAGCTTACAATATTACCCACGTTAATGCTGGATAAATCATTAAATAAATTAGGTATTCCAATGCACGGATCTTCTGTGTCAAAGTCAGCAATAGGCTCTTGTACGTTGATGGCCATAGAGTCTTTTAGTAGGCAGTTTCCTGCTAAATTAACTTCAACCTTATATGAGTCTATAGCATTGGCAGGTGGGTAAATTTTAACTTGAGAACATGTATTGCAATCTATATATTGGTTAGGGATCCAATTGTAGGTGCTTAAAGTATCTGGAGGGCCGCCAAGAACAATGGTGTCTCCTGAGCAAAATGCAGTGTCATCTGGCATTAGGTCAACTTCAAACTTATCCCTTATAATTAGCTCTACAGAGTCATACACGGTATTGTTGCAGGGCTCCGTTAAATAAATAACTACACGTTCACTATCATCAGGAGAGGTGTCGACTAATGGTATAATTGGGATTAGGCCTGTTGTGTCTCCTGGAGGTATTACTATGCTGTCAATAATTTGAGCGTAATCAATGCCATTGGTTGCATCGCCACCTACTTGAAATTTAACTGTAAGCGGTGCTCCAAAGTTTTTGATCTTATCAAACCTAATAAAACCATTAAGACAACCTTCAATAGCAAAAGTTATCAATTGAGATGCAGCGCCTGCAGAAGTCGTAAAGGTGTTACTAGATATACTGGCTTGCTCTAAAAACACACCAGAGTCATAAACATAATCTACAGCATCAGCTACAACCATTTTAAGTTGATAGGTTGAGCATGGGATTACAGCAATTTCAGCCGTTAAAACAGTAGTGAATCCATCATATTGCACTGTGCTATTTGCTCCGGGATTCATACCTGTGCCATTGTTTACATAATATTGACAATTTACACAGGGCCCCATATTGCTTATCCCATTATTTACATTATCAATGGTTACTGGAGTTGTTGTTCCTGGGATTAAGGCAATATTTTGGAAGCCAACACCAGGTCCAGCTATGAAAAAAGCAAAGGCATCATTGTAGCTATTTACAAATTCTGGATATTCTTCTGAACCAAAGACGTAATTAAATTTAATTGTATCTCCAATTGGTGTTACATCGAATGTTAAGATGCAAGCATCATTGGTGGTATATGGAAAAATTATCTGGTCTAAGTCTAGATCACCAGGTGAATATTGGTCTTGTCCTGCTCCTGAGTTGCTGTTTGGACCTGGTACATTTTGAATGCTGCCTGAGGTTAATATAATGCCTTTATCTATCCCAATGTTTGAATTTGAGCCATCAAAGCTTCCACTAGCTCCATTAGGACAATTTAAGGTTACATTAGAAATAAGCACTCCTGGCCCTGCAAGATACTGTGCCATTTCAGTAGCAGACATGGTGTCTGCAACAGTAATTTGACCTTTTGCGAAAAAGCAAAGGAAAATAGACAATATAAATGTAAGATATCTTAGCATTAAAAAAACCTTGTTAGGTAGATTATACGCAAAAGAATAAAAATATCCTGAGATATAAAACCCTATTCTGATGAAACCCAGGACTTTGAGGGCTTTTATGGCTTGTATCTTTAAAGTAATTTTCCTTTTTTTGCTCTCCTGTTATTTTAAAACCAACAATACAACAATGAAAAATACAATTCAACTATTAGGATCCATGCTCTTATTGGGCGTCATAGCTTGTACGCAAATAGATAGTAAAGAAAATGCGCCATCGTTAGAGGGTGATTTTGAGTTTTTGAGCGAACAGTTTGCGGATTTAAAAATAGTGCGCTACCAGATTCCTGGTTTTGAAAAATTAAGTCTTGATCAGAAGAAGCTAGTGTATTATCTTTCTCAAGCGGGTATGAGCGGACGAGATATTATCTGGGATCAAAATTATAGGCATAATTTACATATAAGAAAGGTGTTAGAGACTATAATGCTTGATTATAAGGGGGATCGGACAAGTGCTGATTTTATCGCTTTAGAAACTTATACTAAGCGCGTTTGGTTTTCTAATGGGATTCATCATCATTATTCAATGACAAAATTTAAAGCAGAATTTCCAAAAGAATATTTTGAAGGATTGTGTAAAGAGTTAAACATTAGCGTGAATGAAGAGGCATTAAAAGCGATTTTTGATCAAGACTTTGACAATAAGAAAGTAAACTTAGATCCTGATAAAGGCCTGGTTGCGGGTTCTGCAGTTAATTTCTACGATCCGGGAATTACTGAGTCAGAAGTTGATGCCTATTATGCTAAAATTAAAGTAAAAGATGATCCGCGTCCTATTTCTTATGGTTTGAATTCAAAGTTGGTGCGTAATGAGGCAGGTCAGCTAGAAGAAAAAGTATACAAGCTTGAAGGAATGTATTCGGCTGCTATTGAAAAGATAATTTATTGGCTTGACAAAGCAGTGACAGTGGCTGAAAATCAAGCACAAAAAGAAGCGCTAGAGTTATTGATTAAATACTATCAAACTGGAGACTTGAAAACTTGGGATGCTTACAATGTTGCTTGGGTTCAAGCGACAGAAGGAGATATCGATTATATCAATTCCTTCATAGAAGTGTACAATGATCCTAAAGGTTATACAGGATCTTTCGAGTCAATTATAGAAATTAATGATTTTGAGGCCTCAGCTATTATGAAGGTAGTTGAAGATAATGTTCAATGGTTTGAAGATAATTCTACTATTATGGATGAGCATAAGAAGGAAAATGTGACGGGTGTTACATATAAGGTGGTTTCAGTGGCTAGTGAGTCTGGTGATGCTTCGCCATCTACTCCAATTGGTGTAAATCTTCCTAATGCTAACTGGATTCGTGCAGAGCATGGTTCAAAATCTGTTAGTTTGGGTAATATAGTGGCTGCGTATGATGGAGCTGGAGGTAAAGGTTCTTTAGAGGAGTTTGTTGCTATTGATGTTCTTCGTGATCGGGCTAAAGAGCATGGTAAATTAGCTGGCAAGTTGCATACTGCCTTGCATGAGGTGGTTGGTCATGCTTCTGGCAAATTAAACCCCGGTATAGGCACACCAAAGGAAACTTTAAAAAGCTATGCTTCGACATTAGAAGAGGGTAGAGCAGATTTGGTTGCTTTATACTTTTTAATGGATAAAAAGCTTATTGAGTTAGGTTTGGTACCGTCTTTAGAGGTAGGTAAGGCAGAGTATGATTCCTATATCCGAAATGGTATGATGTTACAGTTGCGTCGAATTGAAGAAGGTGCTGTTATTGAGGAGGCTCATATGAGGAATCGTCAGCTGGTGGCTTCTTGGGCTTTTGAAAAAGGAGCTGAAGACAATGTTATTTCTAAGGTTGTTGAAAATGGTAATACTTATTTCAGAGTCAATGACTATGAAAAACTACGTGTGTTATTTGGCCAGTTATTGCGAGAAATACAGCGCATTAAGTCAGAGGGTGACTATGAAGCAGGTAGAAAGTTAGTTGAAGACTATGGAGTTCAGGTTGATCCGGAACTTCATAAAGAGGTGCTAGAAAGAGCTGCTAAGTTAAATAGTGCACCTTACGGAGGCTTCATTAACCCAAAATTAGTGCCTCAAACTAATGAGGCGGGTGCAATAACAGACATTGTTGTAGAATATCCAAATAACTTTAGTGCTCAAATGTTAGAGTATTCTAGTCAGTACGGCTTTTTGCCAGAATATAATTAAGGATAAGAATTAGAAAAGAAAGGGCTCTTCATCAAAAGAGCCCTTTCTTGTTTTGTATGTTTTAATGAAATTTATTTTGATTAGAATAAATCTATCCCAATACCGAGACTAACAAATTCTAATGCATTTTTTGATGCATCATAAACACCAGATTTGTTTTTAATATGAAAATTAGTGTTAAATATTTTTTCAGATTAAATCAAAGCCTATATCTTTTCTATAATAAGCATTTTCAAAGTCTATATTTGATATGCAAGAGTAGCTTTTTTTTGTAGCATCAGAGATACTAGCACCATAAGATGTTATCGCCAATACTCGACCACCATTCGTTGAGATTTGACCACTATATTCTTTGGTTCCTGCATGAAAAATTATACTTTGATTTTCTTTCTCTAAGCCTTTTATTATAAAGCCTTTGTCATACTTTTCTGGATAGCCACCGGAGGCCATTATTATTGTTGCAATTGCCCTAGAATCAAAATTAATGTTATGATTTTCAAGAGTATTATCAAAGCAGGATAAGATAAGTTCCACAATATCATTTTTAAGTCTTGGTAGCAATATTTCTGCTTCAGGGTCTCCTAATCGAACATTATATTCTACTACTTTGGGGTCTCCGTCAATATTCATCAAGCCAAAATATACTATGCCTTTATAAGATATGCCTTCCAGTTTTAGTCCTTGAATACTTGGAGCAACAATACGATCCTCTACTTTTTTCATAAATGTGTAGTCTGCAAAAGGGACGGGAGATACTGCACCCATACCCCCTGTGTTAAGACCTGTATCTTTTTCACCTATTCGCTTATAGTCCTTAGCATTGCCAATGATTTTATACTCTGTGCCATTAGTTATTGCAAATACAGAAATTTCAATACCTTTCATAAACTCTTCAATAACAACACATTTGCTAGCAGTGCCAAACTGTGCATTTTCAAGCATGTCTTTAAGTGCTGCTTTCGCTTCTTTTAATGACTCTATTATTAAAACACCTTTTCCTCCAGCAAGTCCATCTGCTTTTAATACATATGGGGAATTTAAGGATTCTAGGAAGGAATAACCTTCTTCAATATTTTCTCTTGTAAATGATTGGTATGCTGCAGTTGGGATATTGTGGCGGCTCATAAAGCGCTTTGCATAATCTTTACTACCTTCTAGTTTTGCACCTTCTTTAGATGGTCCAAAAACCTTTATTGGGCTTTTTGAGAAATAATCATAAATACCATCAACAAGAGGAGCTTCAGGTCCTACAACAATTAGTCCAATATTTTCTTTTTGACAAAATTGTTCAATGCTCTCAAAGTCATTTAATGAAAGAAAAATATTGGTGCCTAACGCTGCTGTACCAGGATTTCCAGGTGCAGTAAAAAGATTTTCACATAGAGTACTTTGTTTTATTTTCCAAGCTAGAGCGTGTTCTCTGCCTCCGCTTCCTAATAGTA
>CAJXBJ010000110.1 GCA_913050195.1 uncultured Saprospirales bacterium | reverse complement strand
GGAAGAAATGTAATGTATATGCCGAATGCATTTACACCAGGAAAGGATGGGGTGAATGATGTGTTTTTACCAGTGGGCTTATGGAATGATGTCAGTTTTTATAGTTTTTCTATTTGGAATCGATGGGGAAAGAAATTATTTGAGACACAAGATCCTCATATTGGATGGGACGGTTACTGTTCGAATGAAAAAGATGGAAAGTGTCAGCAAGGAGGGTATTTATATAAATTAAGCTATTCCGATATGTATGGGGCTTTTAGGGATACTATGGGTACATTTTTGCTCATTAGAGATGCTCCCAAGCCTTAAGGTGCTGGCTTAAGCCTTAACTCATGAATTTCAACACCACTTCGGCTTTCAAGCCACATATCATCTTCCTTTAGGCGTAATATGGTCCAGCTTTCGCCCCACGTTGATAATGTACTATCTATAAGGTATATTTTAAGAATGCTTCGGGTAGTTTCATCAAACTCCCATTTTCCAATATTTGTAATTAAGGAGTCTTGATGTGTGGTCTGTTTGTATACGTATCCATCTCTAGTAAACTCTAATCTACTGCTGTCAAATAATGAAGTAACATCTAAATTGTTTATTAGATAATTTTCATATACCCATACATTTGAAATTCGCTCACTTTTAAGTCTAAAGCTAAATGCAGGTCCATTTTCATAGAGACAAGAGCTTATAAATATCGAACATAATAAGATGGTTGCAAATTTTCCCATGAATCAAGTCAGTTTAAGTTTAAAGGTATAAAATTAGAAGTTATTTTTTTTGAAGTACCAAAGCCTATTTTCCTCATCTAACACTTGAATAATAATGATTCCTTTTTGGGGCAGGCTAAAATAAGTTGTTTCCTTTGAGTTTATTAACCTCTTTCTAATAATTAATTGCCCCTGGGTATTGAATATATTTATTTGTTTAATGCCCTTTTCCCAATTAATAGAATATTGATTAGTATAAGGGTGGAACAAGATCTTTGGCTTTATTGCATTTGCTAAACCGTGTTTGGGTTGGTTTAAATATTGACAGGTGCTGCGCTTAACGGACTTAAATAAGTTTAGCCGTCCACCCGATACAGTTTTGTTTGTCAAGTTACTGATTGTGTCAACAGCATCTAGAAGTAAAAACCGCATCAAGCGGGCTGCAGAATCACTTTGGTGATGGCTAAGGCTAATTATTTCTCCGCAAGCAGAAGCATACATTAAACCAACTGCTCCAGCCACATGGGGAGATGCCATTGATGTGCCAGTCAATTGGGTATATGCAGAATCAAAAACTGTTGAAATAATTTGATGTCCAGGAGCGGCCAAGTCAATATGGTCTTTGCTGTACGCAGTGCCCGCTAAAACATCATTTTTGTTTGTGCTTGTAACACCAATTAGATAGGGACTGGAGCATGTTGTGGGTACATCTCCTGCTGTAGTTACGTCTACATTAAGATTTGATGTTGCTCCTATATTAATAATGCCTTCTTTGCCTAGACTGTCATATATGCTGCACCATATTGGATAATCAGAGGGGTCTGCACCATCTACTCCAAAAGAGGCATTTGTGCTTACGATATATGCCCCTTTTTCTCCATTTGTTTCATTATATAGGCGTCTCATGCTTAAAATATATTCGTACGAAGAAATAACCTCTGATTCAATCCCAGAAGAACCAGAAACTGGTAGTATCTTGACATCCCAGTTGATGCCGCTAATTCCAATTTCATTATTGCCTTTTGCGCCAATTATGCCACTGACATGTGTGCCATGTTTGTCGGAGGGATGGTTAGGCCCGTTCATGTAGACATTCCATCCATTTATGTCATCTATATAGCCATTGTTGTCATCATCTATGCCATTTCCAGCAATTTCATTTCGGTTAAGAAATATATTTTCTTTTAAATCTGGGTGATTAAGATGAAAGCCTGCATCAATAACCGCAACTACTATGGTGTCGCCATAAATAGTAATTCCCCCTGTAGAAATGTTCCATGCACTATCTGCATTTATATCGGCACCGGCCATTCCTCCAGTTGAGCCATCATTGAATAGTGCCCATTGAATATTAAATAAAGTATCATTTGGAAGACTTCTATTTTGAACTTTATGATTCCACTGAATATGCTGAATGCCATTTAATGATTGCTGATTGTTTAGCCAACTTCGCTCAGCTGTTTTTTCACTCTGAAGTAGATAAATGCGCATATCTTCAGAAAGACATTTTATAAGCATAACTTCTCCTAATCCAGAATTATTTAGCTTATGTAGTGTTTTATCTAAAGTCTGTTTTTCTAGAAGCTGGATTAAAAGCTGTTTTTCGACAATCGACTGACCTAAAATAATATTGGATACAAAGTAGACAATTGTAAAGGTTAATATGAAGTTTAATCTAAGAATGACCTTTCTTTTTCCAGTACTTAATGATTAAAAAACCAAATAGCATCCCTCCTAAATGTGCAAAGTGTGCGACATTATCTCCAGCACGATTACTAAAGCCTGACCATAATTCAAATATGCCATATAAGAGCACAAAGTACTTTGCCTTGATGGGGAACAAAAAGTAAAAATAAAACACCATGTTTGGGAAGAGCATTCCAAAGGCAATTAATGCGCCAAAGACAGCACCAGAAGCTCCTACGGTAGGTGTGTGGAGTAGATCATTTAATGTTTCAAGTTTTGGGTCAATAAATCGCTTGCCCTCCATTGAGATTTCATAACCTTTATCAAATACCAAATTAATTTCTTCATTTGTCAATAGTGACAATGTTTGAGATATTTCATACTCTATAACAAAAAGATGTAAACAGGCTGCACCTAGGCCAGTTGCTAAATAGTAAATTAAAAAGTTTTTCGACCCCCAATAGCGTTCTAGATAAGATCCCAAAATAAATAGCATAAACATGTTAGAGAAAATATGTGTAAAATCTCTAGTTGAGTGCATGAATAAATGAGTGAGAAACTGAAATGGTTTAAACAAGTCAGAACTTAAGGGATAGATGGCAAAATGATCAAAAAGGTCAATGCCTGATTGTTTTAAGCTAATGCAGCCTAAAAAAACAAGACCATTAATAATCATAAGGTGCTTAACTACAGGAGTCAAGCTAAGCATGTTATTACCCATTTGCATTTAAGCCTCAAAAAGTTTGTGAATATCCTCAAGAGAAATGCTAACAAAAATAGCTTTGCCTTCAGGAGAATAGTTGGCCTGATTGCAGGCAAAAAGTTGATCAATTAAAGCCTGCATTTCCTCTTCGCTTAATCTCTTGCCAAGCTTAATACAAGCGTACTTTGCCAAGGCAAGAGCTAAGTGGTCTCTTTTCTCAAGTTGAAGCTGGCTTTGATTATTTTTGTATTGTTCTAATAATTCCTCTAAAATTCTTGGATCATCTTTGCCCATCAAATCTGAAGGAACTCCTCGCACAACAAAGTTTTGATCTCCTTCGTGTTCAATGTCAAAGCCTAAAGCTTCAAAATGTGTTCCTAGCTCATTCATTAGTGGAAGATCTGCGATAGGGCATTGAACGTCCAATGGAAATAGTAATTGCTGGACATTAGGTTTTTGATTGTTGATTAAATTTTGGTAGTACTCAAACTTTACTCTTTCATGGGCAAGCTCTTGATTGACCAATATAAACCCAGACTTTATTGATGATATAATGTAGCTATTATGTATTTGAATCCAAGAGCGCTCATTTGATGAAAGTGTATTGTCTCCCCAATCAGGCGATAAAGAATAGGATGTTGAGCCATCTTGATGTATTTCCAAGTCTACTTTTTCCTGAGTTATGTCTAATAAGCCCTCCCATCCTTCGACATCTTTTTTAAAACTAGAATGGCTATCCATTTTGCTGCTTCTTGTAATAAAAGATGGAGAAGGTTTGATATTGGACGTAGGTTCTGCTAGAAAGTGATCTAGGGTATTACTCCCTTCAAAATCTAAGCTTGGTGTGATATTGAATTTGCCAATAGAACTCTTGATCACCGCACTTAGTATCGTGTATAATAGCTTATCGTCTTCAAACTTTATCTCTTGTTTTGTAGGGTGAACATTGATGTCAATTTTATTTGGATCAATTTTTAAAGAAATACAGTAAAAAGGATATTGACCTTTTGGAAGTATTTGCTCATATGCTTGCATGACAGCATGATTTAAGTATGGGCTTTTTATAAATCGATCATTTACAAAGAAAAATTGTTCTCCTCTAGTTTTTTTTGCAAATTCAGGCTTGCCAATAAAGCCCTTGATTTGTACAATGTCTGTAGTCTCTTCTAAAGGAATTAAGCGTTCATTGTAAGGTTTTCCAAAAAGCTGAACCAGTCGTTGTCTTAAATTCCCTTTAATAAGGTAATATATCTGAACGCCATTGTGTATTAGTTCAAGCTGTATTTCAGGATGTGCTATTGCTATGCGCTGAAATTCATCTAAAATATGCTTTGTCTCAACAGGATTCGATTTTAGAAAATTACGCCTAGCAGGGACATTAAAAAATAGATTTTTAACAGATATAATAGTTCCTGCTTGACATGCACAGGCGTCATTCATATTGATTTTCGAACCAGCAATGTGAATTTCTGTACCCAGTTCATCATCTTTGCGTTTTGATTTTAGCTCTACTTGAGCAATAGCAGCTATTGATGCTAAGGCTTCACCCCTAAACCCCATTGTGTTAATGGAAAATAGATCTTCAATTTTCCTGATTTTAGAAGTGGCATGACGACCAAAACAAGCTGTCGCATCTTCAGAAGACATGCCTTGGCCATTATCTATTATTTGTATAAGTGTTTTTCCCGCATCTTTGATGTTTAATTTGATCTCTGTAGCGCCAGCATCTAAGGCGTTTTCTAGAAGTTCTTTTACCGCAGATGCAGGCCTTTGAACAACTTCTCCTGCTGCGATTTGGTTGGCTATTGCCTCGGGTAATATTTGAATAAGCCTTGACATCATACAAAGATAAGTAACAAATATGATATGAGTACGTAAAAGAATTTTTATATTTAACCATAGACTTAACTAATATTTATGCGTTTTTGGCCTTTGTTTTTAATCGTTTTTTGTTTGAGTATGAGTCATTCTGTCTATGCTCAGGTAGAAGAAAGTGATGATAGTGAAGAAAGTGATGATTTTTTCAACTTTGATGAAGAGTCTATTGATAATTCTGATGAAGAATTTTTTGATTTAAATGAGTCTGAAGATGAAGATGTATCTGATGAATTATTTGGGTCATCAAATATTACAATTAGTGAGAAAACGGATAAAAATGTAAAACCAGTTAAGACGTATCAGACGTATTATCATCGTCCTGGAAACTCAATTATAAGGTTAGGTGCATACTATGGAGATGCGCCTAGGTCTTTAAATATACCCTTGAGTATTGGGACGGCTATTGTACCTTTTAGAAACCTTGAGATAGGTTTGAGGTTGGTGTTGTTTAACTTTAGAGAGTTTGAGTTTATGGATTCTTTGCAATCTGCTACGGCATGGGATTTAGATAAGCCAAAAGTTATGCATTTAATGTATTC
>CAJXBJ010000109.1 GCA_913050195.1 uncultured Saprospirales bacterium | reverse complement strand
TTTATCATTGGTCAAGACTTAGTGATAATCAGGAGGAAGAACGGTCAAATTCTAGAGAGTTTTGGATGTATATTGGTTCCTTAGTCCTACTTATGTCCTCACTACAAATTATTTTATACACATCAATACCGGTAATAAATAAATTATTGCCCACCTCTTATGCGCCTCCAGCGGAGCCTGTAGCCTTTTATAATCGATGGCAAATTGGATTTGGTATAGTTATAGTTCTTTTGTCTGCAGTTACTTTATTTTTAAAATATAAATCAACACCTTGGTTAAAATGGTTGAAGAGGCTTAGTATTCCAATATTAGTTTCTTTTTTATCAAGTACTGTTATATATATACAATATCCAATGAATTGGGTTCAAACTTTGTTTTTGTGGGCTTTGTGTCTTACAATATTTTCCAACCTTGCCTATTTAATTGATAATAGGAAGGTTTTTTGGAAATCCGGTTCGGCATTTACACATTTGGGATTTGGTGTTTTAATGTTAGGTATTTTAATTTCTTCTGGTCAGCAAGAGGTGGTTTCTTTGAACCGAATGGGCATAAGTTATGGTCAGGGTTATGATGAAAAGGCCAACTATGAAAATATTTTGCTTTATAAAGATATGGCTATGAAAATGGGCGATTACATGGTAACCTATACGGGAGATTCAATTCATGGCCTTAACCACTTTTATAAAGTTCAATATGAGCATAACAACGGTGAAAAATTCACGCTTTATCCATATGTTCAGGATAATCCAAAATTTGGACGTAGTGCTAACCCTGATACTAGGCACTACTTATCAAAGGATTTATTTACTCATGTTACTTCTGTGTCTAGCAAGGAGGTAGATGAAGAAAAAATTAAAAATAGATCATTAAGTTTATCTATTGGAGATTCTATTTTTACATCTAATGCTTGTCTTGTATTAAAAGATGTTAAAGCCAATACATCTCATCCTCTATTGCAACAGGGAGATATTGCATTGGAAGCGCGGATTCATGCATTTAACTTATTAGATTCTGTCGAAGTCAATCCGATATGTTTAATTCGAAATAATCAGTGGATGAGTATAAAAGACTCACTGCCCAAAATGGGTTTTGAAATACAACTTATGAAGTTCGACCCTGAAACAGAAAAAATGAGTATTAACCTTAAAGAGTGGGAGCCGCCCAAAGACTTTGTTATAATGAAAGCTATTGTATTTCCGCAAATAAACATCGTTTGGGTAGGTAGTATACTAATGATTTTAGGCTTTGCTATTTCATTGTTGCAAAGAATTAAAACATCTAAGTCTTGACTGCCTTCAAATATGCTGTAGTTGGTAGCGGAAATGTAGCTAATTATTTGCTTAGTCAGTTTAATAGTATAGGCGCAGAATGTACGGCTATTATACTTAGGGATATAAATAAATTTAAAGCGCTAAATAGATATTTATCAAAGTCCACCACTTGTATAAGTCTTCAAAATAATGATGGGCTAAATGGAATTAATGTTGATTATGTCTTTTTAGCTGTTTCAGATGATGCTATAAATGAAGTTTCATGTCTTTTGCCTGTTAATTGTGGCGCCGTTATTCATTGTTCAGGCAGCTGCTCTTTAAATTCAATTGATAAAAAGCATATAAATAGGGGAGTTTTTTATCCACTTCAGAGTATTTTGAAGACAGAGGATAATTCAAACTTAGAGGTGCCAATATTAATTGAAGCTAATGGCTTAGCATTGGAAGACAAATTAAAAGGAATAAGCTTGCAATTAAATCTTAAAGCTACAATAGTAGACTCTGCACAAAGATTAAGATTGCATTTGTGTGCGGTTTATATGAATAATTTTATAAACTATATAGTTGGTAGTGTTGAGTCTATATTAGAGAAAGAACAAGTAGAGAAAGAACTATTGATGCCTTTGATGCATCATACATTGGATAGAATCTCAAAGCAAGGTGCCATTGCTGCACAGACAGGTCCAGCTAAGCGCGGGGATAGAAATACCTTAAATGCACATAGGGCATTACTCTCAGAATCTGAAGTAAAAGTGTATGATGCTATAAGCGAAGCCATTTTTAAACGACATAAAGGAACAGATGTTAAATAAACTAAAGAATATTAAGCTTATTATTTGTGACGTGGATGGTGTTTTGACCGACGGATATTTATTGATTAATGAGCGGGGTGATTATTTGCGGCGAATGAATATAAAGGATGGTTATGCCTTGCGTTATGCTAGTGATTTAGGTATGCAGCTGGCGATAATAAGTGGCGCCGAGCAGCGTTTAATGAAAGAGCGGTTTGATAAATTAGGGTTCCAGCATGTATATACTGGTATTAAAAATAAGTTAGAAGCTTTTGAAGTCTTAATAGATAAACTTGGATTAGGGCCTAGTGAATGTTTATTTATTGGCGATGATATGTTGGATATTCCTTTATTAAAAAGAGTAGGCGTTTCTTGCTGTCCAGCAGATGCATGTGATGATGTTGTAGCAATCGTTGACTTTATATCAAGTAAAAATGGTGGTCAAGGTTGTGTTAGGGAAATGGTAGAAAAGGTTTTAAAGATTCAAGGGAAGTGGCACTGAGAGCTTTTTTAGAGCTTATTCGGCTGCCTAACCTTCTGATAGTTATTACCACTCAGTTGGTTGTGTATGAGCTTATAATTAAACTTTGGTCAGTTCTTGAGCCTTTAGGTTTGGAAGGGCCAGCTATTAATTATACGGATTTATTTTTACTTATTAGCTTAACTCTTGTGGCTACAGCTTCCGGAAATATAATCAATGATTATATGGATTGGGAAAACGATCTTTCGTTTGGAAAAAAATCTGATGCCTATAAGGCAAAATGGACGAAAAAGACTCTGTGGAAACTTTATCAAATATTTTCCATTATATATTTATTTCTAATGGCGCTTTTTGTGTTTCAAACAGGTCTGTTTATTAAGTCAATCTTGTTGGTATTCATATACATAGCACTTTATGTTTATTCTGCTTATTGGAAAAAGCAAGCTTTTGTTGGAAATTTAGCAGTTGCAGTATTGTCATCCATGGTTGTTTTTGTTTTGTATTATTTTGATAAAAATCTTTGGCCTAACATTACTGCTAATTGGTTAGAGCCAGTATATATGTTGGGGCTTATTTACATGGTATTTGCCTTTATATTAAGTCTTGCACGTGAATTAGTTAAAGATATGGAAGATTTAGCTGGAGATCGGGCATTTAACCTAAATACACTGCCCATTGTTTTAGGCTTGCCAATCGCTAAGTTCTATTATATAGTTCTATTAATCTTTAGTATTTCATTTTTAGCATATTTACTTTGTCAGCTTTACTTAGCTCATTTTTATTATTTGGTTGCTTTAGGGGCTATGGCTTTATTACTTCCACAGATTTGGCTTTGTGAAAACATCTGTAAAGCTAAAACGAAATCACATTTTAAAATGCACTCAAAATATCTAAAGATTCAAATGCTATTTGGCTTATTATTATTAAGTGGTATTAGTTACATGTTTTACTTAAATGGATGTTTTTTATGCGGATAAATAGATATGTTTTGGCATCTGGCTCACCTAGAAGACAAAGTTTACTTAAAAGTATTATAAGTGATTTTGAAATTTGGACTAAGGATATTGAGGAAAGTTATCCTTCTGAGCTTAAGGAAGATAAGGTTGCTATTTATTTAGCTGAAAAAAAAGCAAAGGCCTTTTATAACGAAATGAATAAAGGAGATTTATTAATTAGTGCAGATACAATTGTTTGTCAAGATCAGAGAGTTTTAGGAAAACCAAAGGATGCAGATGAGGCTTTTGCTATGTTAACGGCATTGTCTAATTCTGTTCATAAGGTTATAACGGCTTGTGCTATTCAAAGTTTATACTCCATCAATAGCTTTGCAGAAATTACTGAGGTGAGATTTAAGGCACTTAGTTCTGAAGAAATAGACTATTATATTGAGCATTTTAAGCCTTTTGATAAGGCTGGAGCATATGGAATTCAGGAATGGATTGGACAGATTGCTATTAAAGGGATTAATGGCTGTTATTACAATGTCATGGGATTGCCTATTCAACGATTAAATTCTTATTTAAAGTTGGAATGTCTTATCTAAGAAATGGGCTGAATTGACTACATTTGAAACTTAAAAAAAATGACGATGCAATTTGATTATAAAGCCATAGAAGAAAAATGCTTAAAAAAGTGGGAAGAGGAGGGTGTTTATACAGTTGAAGAGGATAGATCAAAACCCAAGTATTATGTGCTAGATATGTTTCCTTATCCATCAGGTGCGGGATTGCATGTAGGACATCCATTGGGCTATGTTGCTTCTGATATTTTTGCGCGATATAAGCGTCAAAAAGGTTTTAATGTCTTGCACCCTATGGGATTTGATGCATTTGGCTTACCAGCAGAACAGTATGCTATTCAAACAGGGCAGCACCCAGCAGATACTACCAAAGCTAATATTGCAACGTATAAGCGTCAATTAAAAAAGATTGGTCTCAGCTTTGATTGGTCAAGGGAATTTAAAACATGTGATCCAGAGTATTATAAATGGACTCAATGGATTTTCTTGAAAATGTTTAATGCTTGGTATGATGTTTTAGATGGTAAAGCTAAACACATAGATGAGCTAATTGCCTATTTTAAAGAGTTTGGTAATGTCGATTTAAAGTCCGCTTCATCATTTGATAAAGCTTTTTCTGGCGCTGATTGGGCGAAAATGTCTAATAGTGAGCAGGAAGAAGTTTTACAAAATTATCGTTTAGCCTATTTGGATTATGCTGATGTTAATTGGTGTCCAGAGTTGGGCACTGTCTTAGCTAATGATGAGGTTAAAGATGGTTTCTCTGAGCGGGGAGGTTTTCCTGTTATAAAGAAAAAAATGCGACAGTGGTTTTTAAGAATATCTGCCTATTCTGAAAGACTTTTAAATGATTTAAATGACTTAGATTGGACAGAATCTGTTAAGGATATGCAACGGAATTGGATAGGTCGTTCAGAAGGAGCAGAAGTTGATTTTAATATTGAAAGTTCAGAAAGAGCATTGCGTATATTTACTACGCGGCCTGACACAATTTTTGGAGCTACATTTATGGTGATAGCACCAGAGCATGAATGGCTTAATGAGTTAACGACAAATAAACAAAAAGCTGACGTTGATGCTTATCTAAATTATGTTCAAAGTAGGTCTGAAAGAGAAAGACTCTCAGATGTGAAGAAAATAACTGGTGTTTTTAGTGGTTCTTATGCAATTAATCCTTTGAGCAATGAGCGTATTCCAATTTGGATAAGTGAGTATGTTCTGGGAGGATATGGGACTGGAGCAATAATGGCTGTCCCAGCTCATGATAGTCGTGACTATGCATTTGCAAAGCATTTTGACTTGCCAATTTTACAAGTTATTGATGGTGCCTCCATAGAAGAAGAAGCACATGAAGCCAAAGCCGGATATATGATTAACTCTGACTTTATAACTGGTTTAAGTGTTCAAGAAGGTATTCAAAAAGTTATTCAAAAGATCAAATCCCTAGGTTTAGGGTCTCATAAGGTTAATTATAAATTAAGAGATGCAGGATTTTCTAGACAGCGTTATTGGGGTGAACCCTTTCCTATCTATTTTAAAGATGATATCCCTAGGCAAATAGAAGAAAGTGAGTTGCCTTTATGTTTGCCAGAAGTAGATTCCTTTACACCAACTGGTACAGGCGAGTCGCCTTTGGCTAAAGTAGATGACTGGATGA
>CAJXBJ010000108.1 GCA_913050195.1 uncultured Saprospirales bacterium | reverse complement strand
GGTTTAAAGCGGCACGTAGCTGGCAACATGGGAGAAATGGCTGCTTTATAGAATTGAATAATTAAAATAAATAATTTACTAAGCATCCTTAATTTTATTCAGTAAGTGTCGAACTTCTTCTTGAATTGTATCAAATTGAAGTGCTTTATTGCTTAAATATATAAAGATAAACGTACAATACTTATTTTTGTTTTCGAATTGATTGTACAAAATCGCTTTGTTTAAGCGATAAGCCTCTCTTAGTTGTCGTTTTCTTCGATTTCTATCAACCGCTTTGGGTAAAAGCTTTTTTGGCACAGAAATAAGTACTTGATGGATTTGGTTCTTATTCGGCTCTAATTCTTTTATAAGAAAAACACATTTTAGATGCGTGCTCCTAAATGAGCGCCCTTTCTCAAATAATGTCTTGATTTTAGATTTAGAACTTAGACGTTCCTCCTTGGCTAGACCTAGAGGTTTGATGTCAGAGTAAGAAGGCCTTGGGTTAGGACTATTTGAGTTTCTTCTCGTCAGAAACGGTCAATTTTTTTCTACCCTTTGCTCTTCTTCTGGAAATAACAGCACGTCCATCAGCAGTTTCCATTCTGCTTCTAAATCCATGCTTATTTTTACGCTTTCTTATCGATGGTTGAAATGTTCTTTTCATATTTCCTGAATTAAGGAGTGCAAATATATAACTTTTAAGCTATAAAAACCTTAATAAATATTGGGAAAATCATGAGTTCATAGAAATAATAAACTCTTCATTCGATTTTGTGCCCCTCATTTGCTGTAAAATAAACTGCATAGATTCTTCTGCTGTCATGTCTGCAAGATGGTTTCTTAGAATAAACATGCGCTGCAGTACATCTTTTTCCAAAAGTAAATCTTCTCTTCGTGTGCTAGATTCTTGAAGGTCTACTGCAGGATAAATTCGACGATTAGATAATTTGCGATTTAGTTTAAGTTCCATATTTCCGGTTCCCTTAAACTCTTCAAAAATTACTTCATCCATTTTTGAGCCAGTATCAACAAGTGCTGTAGCCAATATGGTTAAAGAACCTCCATTTTCAATATTACGTGCTGCACCAAAGAATTTCTTTGGTTTGTGCAAAGCATTAGCTTCCACACCTCCAGATAAGACTTTTCCAGATGCTGGGGAAACTGTATTGTGTGCTCTTGCTAAACGCGTTATTGAATCTAATAGAATTACAACATCGTGACCGCACTCTACTAGACGTTTAGCCTTTTGTAATGCTATATTTGATACCTTCACATGTCTTTCAGCCTGTTCGTCAAAGGTAGATGCAATCACTTCTGCATTTACACTGCGCTGCATGTCTGTTACCTCTTCTGGGCGTTCATCAATTAGAAGTACAATCAAATAAGCTTCAGGGTGATTTTTTGCAATTGCATTAGCCACACTTTTTAATAGCATTGTTTTACCTGTCTTGGGTTGTGCTACAAACAAGCCTCTTTGTCCTTTTCCTATAGGACTGAATAGGTCAATTATTCTAGTAGAATAATTATCTCCTTCATCTGCTAAGTTGAATTTTTCCTCAGGAAAAAGAGGTGTTAAATAATCAAAAGGCACTCTGTTGCGAACCTCTTGCGGTGGTTTACCATTAATGCTCTCTACTTTAGTTAAAGCAAAATATTTTTCACCTTCTTTTGGTGGACGGATACTCCCTTTTACAGTATCTCCAGTTTTTAAGCTAAAAAGCTTTATTTGCGAAGGAGAGACGTAAATATCATCTGGCGAGCTCAAATAGTTGTAATCACCAGACCTCAGGAATCCATAACCATCTTGCATCATTTCTAAAACACCTTCATTTACAATTATGCCCTCTAGTTCAGCAACTATGGCATTGTGCTGTTGGCGTTTTTGTTCACGCTGTTCTCTTTGTTGTTCTCTGTCTCTATAGTCTCTTCTTGGTCGTTCGCTCCTTGTGCTTTCTTTGTTTTCTTCAGCTTTTGAAGTTTTTTCAGAGTTTACCTCTTTTTCTTTGATGTTTTCTGCTTTAGTAGCAGTTTTTACATCTTTAGACTCAGTTTTTGAGCCACTCTCTTTTGATGTTTCTTTTGTCTTGCTCTCAACTTTTTGAGTTTTTATTGCTACCCTATTTTTCGGGCGCTTCTTTTTATCTTCTTTGTCTTCTTCCTTGATAGGAGTAATGGCTTGCTTATCCAATATCTTGTAAATCAAGTCTTCTTTGTTTTTTGAGTCTGCATCTTTAATTTCAAGTTTGCCAGCTAGTTCATTTAGCTCGGGCAGCATCATCTCAGTTAATTTTGAAATGTCATACATAATAAAATGTTAAATTTTGTAAAGTCTATGTGTAGAATGTAAATAACAGAATATGAGGAAGGACTCCCTCTAAGTCTGATGTAATATTACGAAATAGTATGTAATGCGCATAATTAAATTGAAAATTAAGTGTGGTCATAAGCTAGATTGTTATTTTTGTGCAAAATGTAGAGAACATGATACCCATTAATTATATAAAGTCTAATAAGGAAGAAGTCTTGGCGCGTTTAGAAAAAAGAGGACCGCAATACTTGGATCTTTTAGAGAAAGTTTTGAAAACGGATTTTGAACGTCGACAGACTCAACAGAATAGGGATACAGTTTTAGAACAGGCGAATGCTCTAGCTAAGGAAATTGGAATTTGCTTTAAAAATGGGGAGCATGATAAGGGTAATGCATTGAAGGTTAAGACTCAAAGTTTAAAAGAGGAGTCCAAACGTTTAGAAGAGGCTCTTAGAGCTTTGGAGGAAAAAATGCGCAATGAGCTTTCAGCAATTCCTAATATGCCTCATGATAAAGTGCCTAAAGGATTTTCAGAAAATGATAATATAGTCGAACGTGTTTGGGGTGAAGCATTACAAAATACAGATGGCTTTTTATGTCATTGGGATTTAGCTGCAAAATATGATTTGATTGATTTTGAAACGGGAGTTAAAATAACTGGGGCAGGTTTTCCCTTGTATAAAGGCAAGGGCGCTAAGCTTCAAAGGGCATTAATAAATTTCTTTTTAGATCAAGCAGAGCTGCAGGGCTACTTAGAAGTACAGCCGCCAATTATGATTAATGAAGAGTCAGGTTTTGGTACAGGTCAGTTGCCTGATAAAGAAGGTCAGATGTATTACGTTGAAAAAGACAATATGTATTTGATTCCAACAGCAGAAGTGCCATTAACAAATATCTATAGAAATGCTATTCTGACTGAAGATGAATTACCAATTAAAATAACGGCGTATACCCCTTGCTTCAGAAGAGAGGCAGGGTCATATGGTAAGCATGTAAGAGGATTAAATCGTTTACATCAATTTGATAAAGTTGAGATTGTGCAAATTTCTCACCCAGATAATTCTTACAATACCTTAGAAGTAATGTGTTCTTATGTGTCAGGGTTGCTAGAAAAAATAGGTTTACACCATAGGGTGCTTAGGCTTTGCGCTGGTGATTTAGGCTTTGCATCAGCGTGTACTTTTGATATGGAAGTGTATTCAGAAGCTCAAAAACGTTGGCTAGAAGTTTCATCTGTATCTAATTTTGAATATTATCAGTCTAATCGATTACAACTGCGCTATAAGTCAAAAGTAAATAACAAAAAGGAGCTTGTTCATACTTTAAATGGAAGTGCATTAGCGTTGCCAAGAGTATTAGCAGCGCTTTTAGAAAATAATCAAACCCCAGAAGGTATTCGAATACCAGAAGTATTAGTGCCTTATACTGGTTTTGAAATGATAGAATAAAAAAAGGGATGTTTGTCCGAAACATCCCTTCAAACACCATGAAAATATTATTAGTTCAGCTTTAAATCAGCTGTTAATATAAATTGAGGTATAGCAACCTTAAATTTTTGTCCCGAATGTATGTCTTCCATAATATAGTAGCCACGCATTTTGCCAATCTCTGTAGATAAATGGCAACCTGAAACATACTCATAATGATCAGATGGTGGAATTACTGGCTGTTCTCCAACAACACCATCACCTTCTACTTCTCTTTGAATGCCTTGGGCATCAAAAATAAACCACTTCCGTTTGATTAATTTAATAGTATGATCAGTGTGATTAACAATGTTAATCTTATAAGCAAATACAAACTCCGTATTAATGGGGTCCGAATATTCATTTTGAAAAGCTGTTACAACTGATATCTTAATCCCTCTTGTTGTTTTCGTTACCATAATTTGTTTATAATTGGTAAAGCTTCTACGGAAAAGAAATAAAAAAGGTTTACGGGCTTATGTTCTATATGGGCGAAAAGTGTGTTCTTAATTAAATATTCACAGGTTAATATATTACATTTAAACAACGAAAAAGTAAAGAAATGAAAAAAGGATTTATTCTATATTTATTATGTTTTTTATTTGTGCTCAATGGCTTAGCTCAATCGCCAGTAAGTTGGAGTATCTCATCAAAGCAAATAGAAGGAGATTTATATGAGCTTAAAATAGAAGCAGAAATAGATGAAGGTTGGCATTTGTATTCTCAAAATCTAGATGAAGACAAGGAAGGTCCTTTGCCAACATTTATTACATATGAAATTGGAGATAATTTTAAATTAGAAGGTGTCTCTGAAGAAATAGGTGTCATTAAGCATTTTGATAAAGTATGGGGGTATGAAATAAGTTATTTTGATAAGAGAGCCGTCTTTATTCAAAAAGTAACTAAAGCCTATAAGGATACACCAATAACTTTAAAGGGAAATGTGGAATTCATGGTATGCAATGACCAAGAATGTATGCCTCCAGATTATTATGATTTTGAAATTGATGTTGAAACGGGTAAATCTATTCAAGAGGCAGTGGAGTATAAAACGGATAGCGCGGCCTTAGCGGTTATTCCAGATTTGGAGCTTTTGAATTTAACGGCACCTATTAATCAGGATTGTGGTGATGCTGAAGAACAGAATAAGAGTTTTTGGTTGTTGTTTTTACTAGGTTTAGGCGGTGGGCTAATTTCGCTTATAACGCCATGTGTATTCCCAATGATTCCATTGACAGTAAGTTTCTTTACAAAGGGAGGTAATGAAAAGGGGTCTGGTATTGCCAAAGCTTTATTATATGGGGTGTCTATTGTTTTAGTTTACGTTAGTTTAAGCCTTCCTTTTTATGCTGCAGGTACAGACCCTGAAGTTTTAAACCAGATTGCTTCAGGTGCAGTTTTAAACGTGTTTTTCTTTTTGATATTTATGTTTTTTGCTTTTTCTTTTTTCGGATATTATGAGTTGACTTTGCCATCCAGTTGGGCAAATAAAGCAGATAAGGCATCTAGTATAGGCGGTATATTGGGTGTTGTTTTTATGGCATTAGTATTGGCAATTGTTTCATTCTCTTGTACTGGCCCGTTGCTTGGATCAGTACTTGCTGGGTCATTAAATGAAGGTCCTGTGCCTATTACAATGGCTATGCTTGGCTTTGGAGTTGGTCTTGGTTTGCCTTTTGCTCTTTTTGCTGCATTTCCCATGCTATTACAGTCTATGCCACAAAGTGGGGGATGGTTAAATTCTGTAAAAGTTGTTCTTGGCTTTGTAGAGGTTGCATTGGCGTTTAAATTTCTGTCTACAGCGGATTTAGTAGAGCATTGGGGAATCTTAAAATATGAGACCTTCCTTGTGATATGGATACTGTGCGCTATAGGTACAGCCTTATACTTATTTGGGGTAATTCGTTTCCCTCATGATAGTCCAAACTTAAAATTAAAGTTGCCAAGAATAGCGATTGCATCTGTTTTTGCAATAACTGCAGTTTATTTGTCATTTGGATTTCGATTGAATGAAGAAACACATACTTATCAGTC
>CAJXBJ010000107.1 GCA_913050195.1 uncultured Saprospirales bacterium | reverse complement strand
ATTCGAAACCTAACAAATACGCCCTTAATCAGATTAAGCGTTTAATGGAATTTAATTCAATGGAAGTTGATTAGAAAAAATCTGTCTTATATGGATACTTGATTTGATATAATTCCTTAACCCATTTTAATAAATACTCTCTTAATTTATTAATGTTTTCTTTTTCTGTAGCAGAAATAAACATCACTTTCTCTTCATATTGTTTTGACCATTGACTGAATACTTCTTCAAGCTGTTTCTTCTCAAAAAAAGGATCAAATTCCTTTCGCTGTTTTGAATAATAAGCATCTATTTTATTAAAGACCAAGATATTTCGCGCTGCTTGAACGCCTAGTTCTTTTAATGTCCCTTTAACAACTTTGATTTGCTCTTCAAATTGTTCATGGCTACAATCCACCACATGAATTAGTATATCTGCTTCTTTGGCTTCTGCAAGTGTTGTCTTAAAACTTTCGATCAAATGATGGGGTAATTTCCGTATAAAGCCGACCGTGTCAGAAAGAAGAAAAGGCGTTCGATCTAAAACCATTTTCCGCACTGTGGTGTCTAAAGTGGCAAAGAGTTTATCTGCTGCAACCTGTTCTGACTTTGATAATAAGTTCATTATGGTTGTTTTACCAACATTAGTATAACCAACTAAGGCAACACGAATATAATCTGAACGTTTTTTACGCCTAAGCTGAGATTGACTATCAAGTGCTTCTAATTTTTGTTTGTGCTGACCAATACGTTTCCGAATATTTCGTCTATCTGTTTCTATCTCTTTCTCACCAGCTCCACCTCTTGTTGAAGTACCACCTCGTTGCCGTTCGAGGTGCGTCCACATTCTCTTCAACCTAGGCAAAGTATATTGCATTTGAGCCAACTCTACTTGTAGTTTTGCTTGTGCTGTTTTTGCTCGCATTTTAAAAATGAGCAGTATAAGATCTGACCTATCCAACACTTTAATTTTAACCACTTTTTCAATATTACTTAATTGAGAAGGACTTAACTCATCATCAAAGATTAAATGATCAATATCGTTTGATTTTGCGTACTCTGCAACCGACTCTAACTTTCCCTTTCCAAGAAAATGTTTAGCATTAGGCCTATCCATTGCCTGAACCACCATTTTTTTGGTTTCTATACCTGCTGTTTTAGCTAAAAAAGCTAGTTCTTCAAGATAGTCTAAAACTATTACGTCACTTTCTTTAGAACGCTTTATAGCAGCAATTATAGCTGTGTTTGTAACTTTTCCCACTCTTCAAAATTATTATGAAATACGCGCCCAATCAACTTGTTCCGTCATTAATTTTTTTAAATATTTTTGAATACCTAAATGCTTTTCTTTGCTAATGCTTGGGTCTTCTTCCAACAAATCTACAACACTTCTTCTTGCTTCCTGTAAAATTCTACCATCCGTAGCAAGATTAGCAATTTTCATTGGAAGCATACCACTTTGCTGAGTACCTGTAATGTCTCCTGGTCCTCTAAGCTTTAGATCTACCTCTGCTATTTTAAATCCGTCATTCGTTTCTGTCATTGTTTTCATGCGCATAAAGCTATCTTTTGACAAGCCTTCTTTAGTCATTAAAACACAATAGGACTGCGCTGCTCCCCTCCCGACTCGACCTCTTAATTGATGTAATTGTGCCAAACCAAAACGCTCAGCGCTCTCAATTAACATAATATTAGCATTAGGAACATTAACTCCAACCTCTATCACATTCGTGGCTACCATGATTTGCGTCTCGCCTTTAAAAAAACGCTGCATTTCAAACTCCTTGTCTTCTGACTTCATTCGTCCATGAGCAACACTTATTTTGTATCCTTCCTTCTGAAAAGCTCTACAAACACTTTCATAGCCATCCATTAAGTCAGCATAATCCAATTTTGAACTTTCTTCAATTAGAGGGTATACGATATATGCCTGAAAACCTAATTCTATTTGCTCCTTGATAAAACCAAAAACTCTAAGCCGATTAGCATTGGTCCTGTGGAATGTTTTTATACTTTTTCGCCCAGGTGGCATCTCATCAATAACAGAAGTGTCCAAATCTCCATAAACTGTCAAAGCTAAAGTACGAGGAATTGGAGTGGCTGTCATAACTAAAACATGGGGAGGGATATTGTTTTTTTTAATTAGCTTAGAACGTTGTACTACTCCAAAACGGTGCTGTTCATCAATTACAACAAAACCAAGTTTTTTAAACTTGACCTTTTCTTCTAAAAGAGCATGTGTGCCTATCAAAAGATCAATATCTCCTGCTGCGGAACGCTGTAATATTTCATCCCTTTTTGAACCTTTTATAGAACCTGTCAGAATCTCTACTTTTAAACCCAAGGAAAAAAGATCCATTGATATTGATTTAAAGTGTTGTGCAGCTAAAATTTCTGTAGGGGCCATTAAACAAGTTTGAAAGCCATTATCAATGGCTATTAGTATGCTCATGATAGCCACTATTGTTTTTCCACTACCCACATCGCCTTGTAACAATCTGTTCATTTGATGCCCAAGTAACATGTCTTTACGAATCTCTTTAATTACCCTCTTTTGAGCATTGGTTAAATCGAAGTCCAGCTTATGCTCAAAATAGTCCTGAAATAAGGGCCCGACAGTTTTAAAAGGATGGCCTTTATATTTTCGTTTACGATATGATTTTGCACTTAGTAAATTTAGCTGTATAAAAAAGAGCTCTTCAAACTTCAGTCTAAAGCTTGCTCTTTTTTGCTGATTTTCATTTTTAGGAAAATGTATATTAAAAACAGCAGCCTTACGTGTCATAAGCTTGTATCTATCAATAATCTGAACTGTCAAATTTTCCTCGAAGGACACCTCTTTTAGTTCTAGTAACAAAACCTTTACAAGCTTAGACAGAGCTTTTGAATCTATATACTTGGCCTTCATTTTTTCAGTGGTGTGATAGAGCGGAAAAAGATGATTAGCAAACTGCTCTTCTTGATCCTCTGCCTTTTCAATATCTGGATGCGTAATATTGAATTGATTCTTGTACAAAGTTGGTTTACCAAACAATATATACTCTTCGCTTGATTTAATACTTTTTTTAATCCATGAAACACCTTTAAACCAAACCACTTCTATACGCCCTGTATCATCTTTAAAAGTACCAACCAATCTTTTTTTTCGCCCTCCACCTTGCTCAATAAGCTTTGTAAATCGACCTTTTAATTGAATTGATGGCATATCTGGCTTTATTTCGCCTATCTTATAAAGATGTGTTTTATCAATATACCTGTAGGGATAGTAATTTAACAAATCATTAAAAGTATAAATACCTACTTCCTTTTTAAGAAGGTCTCCCTTTGCAGGGCCAACCCCTTTTAAATATTCTATTGAGGTTAATAAAATGTTTAGGCTTGATGGCATACTGACTAAAATACTAGATTATATTTATTCTAATCGATATCTCGCCACTCAAAAGTATAAATCAGATGCTCTATATCCTTTTTAACATGATGAATCACATCTCCCATTGAATCAATATTTGGCTTGGCGTCAAAGTATAAAGCTGCTCTTAAAAAATGTTTTGAGCTATCAGTTAGATAAAATTGCAAAGAAGAGGCTGCGTTGCCACCAATATTATAGAGCCTGCCATAAATTTGCTTATTAGAATCTTCTAAAGACTCTTCTTCTATATACGCAGCTTTTACTGTATGTTTCCAACTTAAATCGTGACTATCATTTAGACGCTGATTAATATCTTCAGCTGTTTTTATAGTATTATAAGATATATGCAAAGTTGCTTTTAAAGCCTCAAACTCTAAGTTATACCAGCATGGATTTGACTGATATTCATTAAAATACAAAGTATCTTTTTCGAGTTGGGCATAAGTTGGATAATCAAATTTAAATGGGCAATTATTATCATACGACTGATAGCTATGCTCAGGTAGTTCTATTTTAAAATAAGCCTTTTTTTTAGGTATAGGCGTATAGCTATTGAAACAAGCCCCAAAATGCAATAAGAAGATTAGTGACAAAATTAATTTAAACGGCATATATGTCTTTGTATACTTCATCTGCGATTTTAAAGCTTCTGTATTTTTTTGCAACTTTTCGTATCCGCTGCCTGCGAGCATCTGACCCCTCTTTTAAAATTAAGTCTATTTTATTAATTGTTTCTTTATAACATGCCTTTTCAAGTTTTTCTAGTATCACCCCTAAATTATATTTTTTAATGATGTCAGAATCATCTGAAATATTTGGTGGAATTATAACGGGCAAACCCATTGCCCAATATTCCCCATTTTTTATTGGTGAACCATAGCGCTTTGAGGGCACTGGAATAAATGGGGTAATAGCAAAATCAGCCAAACCCATATAAATTGCTACTTCACTGTGGGGCACAAATTTGTGTAAAATTATTTTATAATCAATACCCCGTTTAGCGCAATCTCTTTTTAAATCATCATCCAAGTGTTTTCCCAAAAGCAAAACTCTAAACGCCTCGCCAAAATAATCTTGAGCCACTTTTATTATATCAAAGACCTCTTCTCGCATATAAGATCCACCAAACTTGCCTGCATAAATAAGCACTTTTTTATCTGTTAGATTAAGCGCCCTTAATAACGATTCATCTTTTATTTTTTCTTCAGAAAAAAGAGTAAAATCTACGCACGCCGGCTTGCTATAAAAACGCTTAAACTTTGCATTATACTTTTCAAGAGCATATTCTTTCATTTTATCTACACAAGCAATAACTATTTCAGCATGACGCGATTGCCATTTTTCAAAAGCAAATAAAATTCTAAAAGCAATACTAGATCTTTCCCATGTACCACTTTCTAACATTGGTTCTGCATGTGGCTCGTAACTATCTACTATTAATGGCTTTGCAGTTAATTTTGAAAGGATATAGCCTGCTGCTGCTGCATCAGTACAAAAGCAATGAATCTTTTCCACCCTATTTCGAAAAATTAAAAATATCATTTTAAAAATAATTTTAATCCAAAGCAATATTGCAGACAAGCCAAAGGGCTTATAAACAAATGAAATTAACTTTATTCTAAACTCACTTAAATACTCTTCTATTTCTTCTCTTTCTTCAGAAGTCATTAGCAAATGTGGTTGCTCAAGTGTTAGCAAATACAAATAGGCATTTTTAGGCCTATATTTTTGAATGATTTTCAAGTAAGGCAGTGTGTATGTTTGTATTAAAGCATCCTTATATGACCAATATGTAATGACCAATAAATTCATAGCATTAACATTCACACCAAATTCTTATTTGACCATAGCGAAATTCTGTATCGATTACTTTTAAACCTGCTTTTTCAACTTCCTCCAAAATTTCATCCCTGTTAAACTCATGCACATAATTGTTATCCATAAATATTAAGTCCCTGTTTTCACTTTTCCTGTAGTGATTTGAATACATAGAATCAAAATCTGGAACTTCAATAAAGATATGCTTGAAAAATGGTTTAAACTTCATAAATACTTCATAAGGGTTTTCAAAGTAACCTACAACATGTGCAAATATCAACACATCGTATTTTAATTGATTTGAATCAAGATATGCATATGCATCTGCACAAACAAAATCTATATTTTCTCTATCATAGAGCCGCTTAGCCTCTAATATATCTTCTTTAATAAAATCAATTGCAATCACATTCTTGCAAAAGTCAGCATAAAAGTTAGACATAGTTCCTGTACTACATCCATAATCAACAACTGTAGAGTCTGAATTAATATGTTTTTTGAGAAATGGCTTTAGTGTCTTTAAGCGAGGATGCTCTTTTTCTTTATATACCTTTAAAGAATACTCCAAAGAGAGCCATTCAAATATCCAAGAAAGATCAAGAAAAAAAGACAGCTTTTTTTCAATTAATCTTTGGATTATAAGGTCATTTAACACA
>CAJXBJ010000106.1 GCA_913050195.1 uncultured Saprospirales bacterium | reverse complement strand
AGGTCTTATTCTCTTGTACGGTATTATCTGTAAATGTAGTAATGTATTCATCTCTGTATCATGCTCTAGTGATGTTACCTGTTGTGAAAATAACCAGTTAAAGAAAAAAAATGATAATCTAACTGATTTATGGAGTATTTAACTTTTATAAAATTCATCGTAAACTTACCATGCTATTGCCTCCAAAAAAAATAAACTGACTGAGATTAGTTCTTCCCTCTTTTTATCTTGTAACATGATAAAATCTAATAATCATCAAAGGAACAGGAAACGGACATCCTTTTCAAATACTTTACGGGTAATACAGATTAAGCAAAACAACTAATCACTCATAATTTTTCCATCATAGTCTGTTTTAAAAAATATGATCTCTGAATTTCCATTACTATCAATATCATGATTCCCCATTACAACTAAGCCAGTTCCATCATCTAACACAGAACTACCATGACTGATGTAATTACCTCCATAAGTTTTTTCCCAAATAATTTTTCCTCGTTGACTCATTTTGATCATTAAAATCTTTGATAGCCAGCCTTTTATTCTCAGCTGACCAATGATAATAAATCCATTTTTTCCATCATTTAATAAACTAAAGGAGTTTACTATTTTATCACCTTTCCCCCTTATCTCTGATGACCATAATTCTCCTCCAGTTGAATCGAGTTTTGAAACCAGAATGTTGAATCCATTATCTCGAATACTGCTCTTTGTTTGCCCAACTAATATAAACTCGCCAGATGGTATTTCTTTGATAGAGACTGCATAATCATCATCAATACTTCCATAGGTTTTTTCCCAAATATCATCTCCATTTTCATCAATTTTCATTACCCACATATCCTCGTTAGAGGATTGTGATTGAGTACTACCGGATAAAATATAATCACCGCTCATGGTTTTGTTTATTGATGAGAATTGATCAAGACTTTTTCCTCCATAGGACACGGTCCAAACAAGATTCCCATTACTATCAACCTTAACCAACCAGCCATCGGTTCCACCACGCCCAAACGAATCGGTACTACCAACTGTTATCACTCCACCATCTTTTGACAAAACAGCATCTATACCAATGTCATTCCCAAAACCACCGAATTCATTACCCCAGAAACGATTTTGATTTCTATCATATTTATATATAAACAAATCTATGCCCGCATATTTTGTGGATAGTACTTCACCAATAACAAATAAACCTCCATCGCTTGTAATTTCAAAGTCTTTAGGTATTTGATTACCTGTTTCTAAAATGCTGTTTGACCTAATTATAGCATCCTCATTGTTTACCTGTAAAAATGAAATATCATTTTCGTTAATATTATATGTGTTAACATTGGCTACAGCTGCAAAATTATTTTTCCTTATTTCTAATAATTTGACTCCATATTCAAATCTATCTGCACTGAAGAGGTAAGGATTCATGCTTTCGCCCATGGAATCTATTTCAAAGACCGAGGCCATTAGTTTTTTTGGAAACTGATCAGAATCAATCAGGCTTTCAAATCGAGCTTTTTGCTGTTCAAATGGGATAAGCTTATACCCAACACTATATACCCTCTCCCCTAAAATGCAGATGCTATTTGTGAAATGGGTTTCCTGATCAAAAGGATATGTATCATAAACTACTTCACCGTTTTTATTGATTAAAATATTTCTAGCTTTTGAATTTTGAACTCTCGGGGCAAGTATTCCTCCCCTTTGTGATTTCAATGCTAATAAATAACTTCCATTGTTCATCTTTTTGCATGCATTTAATCTATTACTTAATTTTCCCCCGTATGTTTTGTTCCAAATCTCATTCCCATTTTTATCAACTTCTATCAACCATATATCGCCTTCACTCTTTTTGAAACTTTTTGTTTCTCCTACTATTAAATGAGTTGAGTCACTAGGAGAAAAAATAAATTTCCCGATGTCTATATCCTCACCTCCATAGGTTTTTTCTAGTATCTTTTTACCATCTTCATCCAATTGTATTAACCAAACTTCTTGGGAAAGCCTTGGCTTAATGAAAATTCTTTTTATTCGCTGGAAAATCGTTGCTTCTGGAACATTAAGTCCATTTTCTCTAAAAGAGTTAGTATATCCAATACTTATAAATCCATTTTTTATTTTTTTTGTATGTAACAGTCCATCAGCAAATTTCCCTCCATAAACCTTTTTCCAGACAAGTTCTGCGCGACCATTAAGAAGCATTATAAAACCCTGCAAACTGTTGTTTTTGGTTACCTCTTCCCCCGTAATCAGATAACTAGATTCGTCAATTTTTTCAATCGAATGAAGAGTAATGTTGTTTCTGCTGGAATGAATTTTATCCCATATTTTTTCCCCCTTATGATTAATTGCAAGAATCCATATTGCACTGGAGTTTTTCGAGATACGATGACCTATGATAATAATCTCATCTTCATATGAAAATATTTCCCTGCCAGATTCATCTGATGCATTGCCAAAATTTCTTTGCCATTCAAAATTTAAACTGTCATCAGACTTGATGACCCATAAATCGCTTCCACCGTTGCTAAAAGTGGTAGTTGATCCTGCAAAGATTAAGCCGCCATCCTTTGGTTTAGCCATTGAGTAAATGACATCACTTTGCCCTAATCCATAAAACTGCATTACTTGCTGACTCAGCAAATAATTATTGAAGATTGTTAAAATAAAAGAGATGAAAATACGCATCGGCTCAAAAGATTATTTACTATGAGGGTACAGCGATCTAAAATAAGATTGATTTTCCAGAAAAACTTAAAAGATAATTGATATGTAAAAAATAAAATCCATATCTTTTTTTAAAGATATGGCATTAATGATGTTAAAACAAATGGCTCAAATAGCAGCTCAGCAATTAGCTTTAAGAGCTCTTGGATTTATGGGATTCCCTACTCCTATGGCTACTGGAGGAGTAATACCAATGGCTACTGGAGGAGTTATGAGAGGGTACTCTACTGGAGGAATAGCAACTCAACCCACATATTTAGTAGGAGAAGGAAAATACAATGAAGCAGTAGTTCCACTACCAGATGGTAGAACTATACCTGTAGAAATGAGAGGTGGTGCTGGTAATAATATAACTGTAAATGTAGATGCAAATGGTGGACAACAAACAACTATGGACGGAGAACAAGGAGCAGCCCTCGGTAAAGCCATAGCTGCAACTGTAATGGAAACACTACAAAGAGAAAAAAGACCTGGAGGAGTATTAAGTAGATAATGGCAACAGCAATAAGACAAAATGGTGGTAGTAATATAAGCGGATTTTCTGCACCTGTGCCTGTAGATAAAGGATTTACTCGTCAAAATACACCAAGAATTCATGCCGTGAGCTTTGGAGATGGTTATGAACAAAGAATTGCAAATGGAATAAACACTTTAGACCAAACTATGAATGTATCTTTTAGTACAAGACCAAAAGCAGAGATAGATGATTTAGTTGCTTTCTTTGAATCTTTAGGTGGAGTAACTAAATTTGAAATGACAATTGATGATAGTAATGTACAAGTAAAAGGTGGGCAAAAATTCAAATTAGCTGTAACTGCGATTAACACGACATTTGATACTTTATTCCTTACAGATGTTCAAGGTGAAGCATTTAGTGGAACTATGGTGCATTACGGTGCTGGAAATGACACTAGAACAGTTGCTACTAATGTTAATGTAAAAACAACTGCTGGTGCATCTTCACAAAATGGAACTTTATTCTCAGGGAATAAGATACAGATTACTCAATATAATCATGCTCATCATTCTGCCATTAATAAAGTCAGAATTAAAGGTGTTAAACCAGACACAATTATTACACAAACAACACAAACTATTACAGCAGATGCAACAGTTGTTTCTATTGCTGATACAACTCCATTTGCTTCATTCAATGGTATAACAACATTTACAGGTCAGGCATTATTAGGAGAAGAAATTGTTACTTATGTTTTAGGTGAAGGTTCTCTTACATTAACCAGAGCTCAGGAAGGAACTAATGCATTCCCTCATTTAGAGGGTACAGACATACAAACTTATGAAAATAGTGGTATGTCATTAGTTGGTATTAACACTACATTTACAGTTTCATCAGATCCAGTCGAACTTGATACCTATTTTGTTGAAGTTAATAGATCATTATTCAGTGATCCACAAAGAAATTTAACTACAGGAACTCAACAAATTTCATTTACAAATGAGAAGGCATTTGGTGGTAATAACATTCAAATATCACAAAATCATCAATTTAGTACATTATCACCACAATTTAATGTTATTACACCTGGTAAAACAACAAGAGTGAATGCATCTGTAAGAACCGTAAGTGGAACAAGTGCTGGAGGAAATGAGGTATCATTTATAGATCAAGGTTTTGAACCTACAACATTAAATGGAACCACATTCTTCCCAAATCCAAGATTAGTTGCATCTAAAATAAATGAAGATGCAAGACTGGAAGATCTTCCAAGGAAAAAATCATTAACCCTTGCTGTTGATATGGCGACTGATGATCCTAATTTATCTCCAGCACTTGATGTTAAAAATGCCATATTTGTCCTTGGTAGAAATAAAATTAACAAACCTATAACAGATTATTCAACTGATAGTCGTACTCGACAACTCAAAAATGATCCTCATGGATCTATATTTGTTTCTAATATTGTTAGATTAAATCAACCTGCAACCTCACTAAAAGTTTTAGTTGGTGCAAGTGTCGAACCTGACGCTGATTTTAGAGTATTTTATAGATTATTCAGTAATGACTCTACTGAAGTATCACAAACTTATAGAGCGTTTCCTGGTTTTAGAAATCTCAAAGACATTGATGGAGATGGATTTGGCGATGAAATAATTGATTTAGGTCTCAATGATGGTAGTGCTGATGCTTTCGTACCACCAAATAGATTGAATGAGTTTTCTGAATATCAATTCTCAGTTGATAATTTAGAGCAATTTGAGGGATTTGTAATCAAAATTGTGATGAATTCAACGAATGAATCACAACCTGTTAAATTAAAAGACTTCAGAGCAATCGCATTAGCATAATGAAAACATTCAATCAATTTCAAGAAAGTGTTGCTGCAGTAGCTGTCAAGGGAGGAAGCAAACTAGTTCCTGCCTTGATGACTGGAATTGGTGCTGCTGGAATGATAATGCAAGCAAGGAAAAAAAATAAGAAAAGAAAAATTCCTCGTGCGGAACAAAAATTGCGTGATAGAGAAAATAATGTGCGTGACAATGATATGATTATTGCAAAACCTGGTGAAGTAAAAAAACAAAATAAACTAATAGATAAGTATACAAGAACTGAAAGTGCGATTGCTATAAAAGCAGGAAGTAAACTTGTTCCTGCCTTGATGACTGGGATCGGTGCAGCTGGAATGATTATGCAATCAAAGAAAAGAAAAGCACCAAAGGATAGTGAAGGAATGCCTGATGAATTAGCAAAATTAGGTAGAAAGGCAAAGATAACTTTAAAAAGAGGAATGAGAGACTTTAAAAAAGGTCTCGCTGCAGGTCAAGAAGTTCCTAAACAGGGAGCAAAAGGAAGATTCAGTAATCCAAATGCTAAACTTGTTAGAGATATGATGAAGGAAAAGGCAAAGAAAGGTGATAGTTATGCTAAGAGATTTTTGCAACAGATAAAAGATAAGAGATCAAAAAATAAAGACATTGATAAAAAATTAGGAAAATGAGTAAAATGATTCCAGTTGAAGGTCATAAGAACCTTTATCGTGATGATAATACGAATGCTATCCTCAACAAAGATAAGATTGGTTATGAAAATTATATTCGTATGAGAAACAAAAATAAAGATAGAGAAATAGAAATGAAATCTATGAAAGAGGAGATTAAAGAACTTAAGTCCATGTTGAATGATCTTGCCTCAAAGATAACATCATAGTAAATATAAATACTTTTTAGATCTGAATTGCTTATCTAGATGGCAGATATAAAAGTCAGAGTAGGACAACAGA
>CAJXBJ010000105.1 GCA_913050195.1 uncultured Saprospirales bacterium | reverse complement strand
GCTGAGAATGATATGTTAATTACTCTTAAAAACAAGTTTGAGTATATTAAGATATTAGATAACGATAAGGCAGTTAAGGGCAAGCTTAAGCCAAAATCTGTTGTCATTATTGAGCATCCAAAAAATGGAACAGTAGACTATGATGAAGAAAGTTCTGAAGTTGAGTATAGTCCTAATTTAGGTTTTACCGGTGATGATAAAATAAAGTATAAAGTATGTAATGATAATGGCCAGTGTGCTAGTGCTTATGTGTTGATTACGGTAAAAGATCCATCTATCCAGAATAAAGCTCCAAGTTTAAAGGATGATGTTTTTGAAATTGAGCAGAATTCTAAAGCCGTATTTAACGTTTTAAGCAATGATAGTGATAAGGATGGAGTAATAAATAGCAAGACACTTCAAATTTCTTCAGAAATACCAAATGGTAAAGCGGTTGTTGAAAATAATAAAATACTATTTGAGCCTTATACAGGATATGAAGGAGAAGCTGTATTTAAATATAAGGTATGTGATAATAATGGAGCTTGTGAGGAAGCAAAAATTTATGTCAATATTACATACCAGTCCTACTTAAATAAAAAAGATATCCCCAATGATGTAAAGGAGCTTTCATTATATAAAAATAGTGGTGGGAATGCGATGGATGAAGTGAATGAGAAGATATCAAAATCTTCGACTACAAATGCCCAGGGAAATCAAGTTATCACATATCGCAATATGTACTACTATTTTGATGAATATAAGCTTAGGAATAATGCTAAAAATGAGCTAAGGGGGATTGTTAAGTACCTTCAAGACCATCCTAATGTTAATTTAGAAATAGTAGAACACACAGATAATGAAGGACCAAAATTCTATAATCAGATATTATCAGAAAAACGCGCGGAACATTTAAAATCAGTATTTATTTCTAAAGGAATTGAGGCTCAAAGAATTAAGGCAATAGGTAAAGGTGAAAGTAAGCCTATAAAAGATTGTGAAAGCGTGGATTGTAGTCAGCAAGAATTTAAAGATAATAAGCGTATAGAATTTACATATATTAATTATAAAGGCTCTTTTGAAACAAGAAAACCAAAACAAGAAAAAGAATCAAATAAAAAGGCAAAACTTCCTAAGGAAGTTGAGCTTTCTCAGATTGAGCTAATGGAAGACTTGATGCACTTTCAGGATATACTGAAACGAAAGGCAGATGTTAGTAATGAAAGTATAAACTACCGAGTGCATGTTGCGACCTATGCAGCAGAGTTGCCTAATGCAAAAGAAGAGCTAAAAGAAGTGCCAGGATTAGTAGTTGGTAATGATTTTTATGGAAACTATATCTATTTGAGTAAGGCATATAAGACAGCTTCTGAGGCTAATATATTGGCAAGAATTTTAAGGGGCAAAGGTTTTGGTAGTGCAAGAGTTGTGGGATATATAAATAAAAAGAGAGTCCCTATGTTAAATGTTCATAGAATTCTTTTTGAATAATCTTTCTCTGCATAATTGCGTATATCTATAAATGATATCTATGATTCTGAGAATACTTTCCTTGCAAATAATGCTTTTAATATGCATTTCAGCTAGTATTTTGAAAGCAGATCCAATTGGTCAAGATTCAGTAATTGTTTCAGGTTTTGTAATAAATAAAAGCAATGATGAAGGACTTTCCGTTAGAATTATAGTTAAAAATGCGAATGACTTTTCTATTGTTGCTACCCTAGAATCTCAAAAAGGAAGTGGAAGCTATCACCATAGATTAAAGAAGGGGGCTTACTATTTTGTTATAGAACAAGCCGGTTTTGATTTGTATAATAAGCTATTCCTTTTTAAAGAGGGTGAAAAGCGAATTCAAAAGGATATATATCTTGAGCCAATATCTGTAAATGAACTCCTAGGTATTGCTATTGAACAGCCTAAAGAAAAATCTAAAAAGGAAAAATCAAATGAAGTTAAATCTATTTCTAAGTCAAAGAAAATAAATGTTTCCAAAAAAGAGGAGGAGGCTTCAGTAGAAGAAGACATCATAGCAGACTTTGAGGAGGTGACTAGTAAAAATCCAGTTTCAAGTACTCGAAAAAGCAATAAATCGGAAAATACGAGTACCAATGAATTAAAGGAAGTTGAAAATGCGATGGAAGCTGAGGAGGTATTAATAGATAATGATGTCAAGCCATTATCTAAATCCAGTTCGAAAGTGAGTGAACAGGATATCCTACAAGATGAAGTCTTTGAAGAGTTAGATGCCTTAATTTCAAGTGTTGATATAAGTCTTGATCAAAGTAAGTTGAGTCTAAATATGAAGATTGAAAATGGCTGCCAGCATTTAGATATTCCAGTTAAATTTTCTGCTGGAATGCATGCCATAGATAATGATATTGCATCAAGCCTACAGCCTGTACTAAGTTTTCTGAAATCAAATCCTGAAGTTCGTTTGGAGATTAGAGGCTTTTCTGACAATGGTTTTGTTGATGAATTTCAGATGAATTTGGCAAAAATGCGCGCAAAGGCCGTAAAGTTTTACTTTACTACAAAGAATATTAATGGAGAAAGGTTAAAAGCTATACCATTTCCAACCAAGGCAATTGAATTGATGATTGCTTCAAAAAAAGAGCATAGAGCCAATCATTTAGTTGAGTTTAGAATTATAGGTAATGAAGAAGAGGAGTCTTCTTTGAATGAGCGTTTGAGTGTTTCTTTTAAGGCAAAGGAATATATTTTATCAGCAGAAGATTTAGTGGGGCCTAACGAAAAAAGTGAGGATAAAAGAGATATAAAGATTTCCAAAACAAGTCAAGCACAAATTAAGGACGTTGCAGATAATCGGACTAATATAGAATCATCAAGTGATTTAGTCCCTGATATACAAATAGACTCTGTAGAAAATATTTCTAGTAAAAAAATGGATTACAAAGTATCAGATTCCATTGCTTTAGATTTAAATCCAAATGATAATAATTTAGAATCAGATATAGATTTTAGCGGTCAAAATGAATTAGAACAAGTAACTAGCGAATCATTAAATATAAATAGCAATGAACGCCCATCAAGAGAAGAAGAATCTTTAAATGAAGATAATGTAATAAGTGCTTTCGATAAATTCATGAAGGAAATTGAAGATATCAATACTAAGAAAATATTCTTTGATCGAAAAAGTGCGGAAATAAGAGGTATAGAAAAGGAATGTTTGGATAGTGTATTTCAGTTTTTAATGGAGCATCCAAAAATTGAAATAAAGATTACGGGATACGCTAGTAAGAAGGAGGGCAAAAAGAAATTTATGAATTTTGCTATCGATCGAACAAACAATGTTACAAATTACTTGATAAAGAAGGGTATTAAAAAGAGTAGGATCAAAGCAAAAACGGGAGGGGTTTATAACAAGAAAGGAGATGGTAGTATTATAGTAGAAGATGAGCTTCGCGTGGAATTTTATGTCGAACCGTTAAAGGATAGAAAGACCATAAAGCCCAGAAATGAAAAGTTAGCTCCGAACTTAAAAGTTAGAAAAGAAGGAGACTCTATTGAAGGAATTAATGTAGTTTCTGATCAATCCTCTGAAAATAAATATGATGAGAATCGCAATGAAGCAGATCACATCGAATCACCAAATTTAAAGTCAGAGTCTGATTACTTTAATTATTTGCTTAATGAGAAAAGTGATGTTATAAAACAAGGTCTTGTCTATAAGGTACAAATAGGTGCTTATAATGAACCACAACCTAAAAGTTCTAAATTATTTAAAAAGGTAAAGAACCCTGAAATGCGAAATAGCGATGACGGTATGGTTAGGTATTACAGTGGAAGCTATAAGACTTTAGAGTTAGCTTATGAACATCAGAAAAAGCTAAGGAAAAAAGGTGTTAAAGATGCCTTTGTTATTGCCTTCTTAAATGAAAGACGTATCTATATGCGTGATTTGGCAAAGCTCTTATAGTATTCTAATTGGTTTGAGTGTTTTTAGAAATACTTAATTATTCTTTCTGTAGTATGTGTTGTTGAATCATTTACTATTGTAATTCGTTTAGTCCAATTATTATTTGAGTCAAATTCATATTTGTAATTAGCTTTAAATACAATATTCTCATCAATGTCATATTTAATTGAATGAACGACATTCCCTTTAATGTCATACTTATAGGTGGATTTTACGAATCCTTGACCGCTTTTAATGCTTTCTTCAATCTGATTTCCTTTAGCATCATACTTGCTCTCTAATAATATAGTATCGACCCCTGGCAATATAATTGAATCCAATATAGGCTTTAAGTGCTTACTAAAAGTCACTTTAGATTCAAGTTGGATATTTCCATTCTTATCGAAGTTGGTGGTTTTCTTTTTGTCATCATTGTAGACGATTACTTTTCTTTTGTTAAGAGTATTGTCCGCATTATTAGTAATAGCCTCAATTAGTTTTCCTTCCTAATTATAACTATTTATTGTTGTGGATAATAAACTTTTCGTTGAGTCTTCATTTAATCGGTATTTCTCTATAAGATTTCCACGAGTATCAAATAAATACATTATAACGCTATCCTTCAATCTTTCACTTGTTCCTTCAGAGTAATTGTAGTTATATTCTTTTCTAGAAGAAAGTGCTCCATCTTCATTATATGTGTATAATTCACGGTACCATTTTTCTCCGGATTCAGTGTACCATATTTTGTCTATTTCACTTCCATTTTTGTTATATATTAGATCTTCGTTGATGCTAGAATGAATTATACGTTGACCTGCTGGATCAAATTCAGGGATAGGAACTGGATTTCCAATAGTCTTAACACCCTTATAGCGTTTTTTAATTGTATGGATCAAGGCTTTTGCATCCTCTTTATGATTATCACTTTTTAAATTAGAACAAGAGATTAATACAATAACTAATATAGTTGGAAAGAAAATTATTTTAAACATGCTTTTGTATTTAGGACATTGCATTTATAACGTAGAGAGTGTTCATTATATTTTATATGCCTTTTCTAGGATAAAAGTTTTAATACGTCTAGAGTTAGTTTTTAATACATCTCACAGATAGTCCATGAGACTTAAAGGTTCTTCCTAAAGTTAGTTTATTAAAGTTGCAGCTAAGCATTGCTCTGAAGGCCTTATCCATGATTTTTTCCTTGTTAAATATGTGGTATTTCTCATCAGTGCCCCACCAGTACCCTCCTAATTCTTTTTGAGTAAATTTTGTGCTGTTATTTGCCATCCATCCTCTAACACCTCCAGACAATCCATAAAAGCCACTGCTATTATCGCCAATACCATCATCCTTGATTCCCCATTCATAAGTTGTTCTCATTTTATAACCAGCTGTGTCAATACCTAAAAAGTCTCCTAAAGCTTTCCATTCTTCTTCATTTGGCACATGCCATCCTTTTGGGCATAAACCTCGTTCATCTGATACAGCATACCAATTATATAGCATTCCATACTTTCTGCCATATTCTTGACTGTTATCGTAATAGCACCATGCAGGGATACCTTCTTTAGCAGCCTTTTGCCATTCTTTGTCATCTTCAATATGTTCAATAGTATCTCCATTTTGGAAAGTTTCTGTGTTTAGATTTGAAGTTTTCCATTCTTGTTTACCGATTATGACACTTTCTGATTTAGGCAGCTTAGCGGCATTTTTAGCATCTTCTAATGCCTTTTGCTTTTCTCTGGCAGCTTTTGCTTCATAATGCTTTTTCATCATATCTATTTTAATAGCATTTAATTCCTCTTCTAAATTAAAGACTGGCTCCGGTTCTAAAATGCATTTAAATGAAGTTAAGGTTGTATTAGCTTTATTGATATGATTACCTATAAACTTTCTTAATTCTTCTTTACTTTCTAGCCCCAGTTCAATAAAGCGTCGCAATTTTAATTCATCCTTTCCAAGAGCAGTGTAAAACTCATTCAAAAAGCTCAAATCTTTTGTAACTAACACACTGTTATCTGATAACTTTTCTGCATTCTTTATAGACTTAATTTTGCCATTTATAGTAAA
>CAJXBJ010000104.1 GCA_913050195.1 uncultured Saprospirales bacterium | reverse complement strand
CGACCTTCCTTTTCAAAAAGATGTTCGACAAAGGCCTCTTTAACATCTCCAACATAAAAGTGCGCATTTTTATTTTTATTCCTTTCTGCATTTTCTTTAGCATCCATTATAGCCTCATGAATAATTTCAATACCAACCACTTTTTGGGCTGATGGAGCCAAATAATTTGCAATAGTGCCTGTTCCTGTATATAAATCATAAAGGACTTCGTGACTCTTCAACGAGGCATAGGCCTTTACCTTTTCGTATAGTTTTAAAGCCTGAGAAGTATTTGTTTGAAAAAAACTTTTTGGGCGAATTTTAAAAACCATTTCATTTAAAGATTCTTCTATATAAATCTTTCCTTTATAATGATACACTTCAAGATCATGAATACTATCATTGCCCTTTTCATTGATCACATAATGCAATGCATCTAAATCTATAAAGCGTTTTGATATGGCTCCCATTATTTGTTCAATGTGGTCTTTTTTGTTTTCTCCAAAACAGACGATAATCATTGTCTCGCCTAGCTGGCTAGTACGACAAATAAGGTTTCGCAATAAACCCCTGTTTTCTCTTATGTTATAAAAAGAGTATCCTTCCTGAATGGCATAATCCCTTAACCAATTTCGAACCTCATTTTGAATATTATGTTGTAAATGGCAATTATTGACTGAAAAAACCTTATCAAATCTACCCGGCACGTGAAAACCCAAAGCAACCTCCCTTTCTCCTCCATTTTCTAGTTCTTCTTTACTTAGCCATCCCTGGTGAGAAAATGTAAACTCTAATTTATTCCTAAAGCCTGTTAATTTGTCAGCCCCCAGTATTTCCTCCTTATCAAGAACATTAACCTTCGCAATGCGTTCAAAAGCATCATGAACCATCTTTTCCTTATATCGAAGCTGCTGGCTATAGTTTACATTTTGTATTGGACATCCGCCACAAGTATTAAAATGTTCACAAAAAGCATCCGAACGATCTTCAGAATCCTTAACTCTTTTAAGCAACCTAGCCTCCATAAAGTCTGTCTTGTTCTTTGTAACTAAAACATCAACGACATCTCCAGGTAAGGTTTTATTTATAAATACTACTTTACCCTCATGTCGAGCTACTCCCTTTCCGTTGCTAGCTAAATCAAATACTTCTAAATGCTCTATACGCCTTTTTTTCTTACGCAAACCCTCTTAATTGATTACTTTTGAGATAGCACAAAATTAAGATTAATAATTCCTTGTTTGGTAAAGAATTCAATATAAGTCTTGCTCTATCTTTTCTAATTGCTAGTCTTTGCTTTTTTGCGCTTTTCATGGCACAAAGCGCAAATAGCTTTGAATGGTCTAATATTGCTCTAAGTCTAGACAGTTGGGAGAGCGGAACATGCCTTTCATTAGGGTACTTATTTGCTTATCTTGGCATAGCCTCTTTAATGGCTAGGATAGAGTTTGATTCCGTGAATCAACTTTTTGGCTATTTAATTTTGGGGGGGCTATGCTGTTTTAGTCTTCTATTTATATTTTATGAAGCCAAAAATAGCCTATTTGTGCTAATCGGTCTTGATCAAACGCACGATACTATTTCTTCTTTTTTTGAAAAACTGATTGTTACAACAAGCTTTTTTCTGTTTAGCTTAAGCTCCATACTTTCTATTAAAAAGCTTGTTTTCATTAATCGTATTCGATCTGAAATTGCATTCTGGAATGTGTTTGAAGTCTTTCTTTTAATACTGCTTTTTAGATCAAGCTTAAATTTAAACATTCCTGCTTTAGACCCCTGTTTATTAGCGTTTGGCACACTTATAATGGCTTGGCTAATTACCAAAGTTAGATGGGTAGCTTTATTAAATCAAAAAAAGATTCTGACACTTGTTTTTCTTCTATGCATTATTGGGCTTTTTATTAGCTTTTTAAATGTCTTTTCGAATGCTTTTATTATAAAGGAATATCAAGATGTTTTTATCCTTATAGATGAGTTTTATTTAATTTTTCCAACCTACATAACAATCTCTGCATTTACATATGTCTGTTTTTCCTTTTTAGCTACTCTTTTTAACATGCCTATTTCTAATGTTATTGAGCAAAAAGAGCATGATATTAAGGGTTTCAAAGAGCTAAGTAGTTTGATGGGCCAAGAAATTACAGGAGACTCTTTACTCCAATCAAAAAAAAGACAGAATTGGCAAAATGCTTTATTCGATCGTCTGTTTGATTTATGTCTGAAAAACACGGGTGCAGATGGTGGATTTCTTTATATTGAAGATAATAGTGGCAAATATAAAGGCGGCCCGTTTTATAAAGGAGTTAATGAAAATAAAATCTTGGACATATTAGCTCTATTCAAGCAAGATGTTCTAAGATTTGAAGAGATATACGAAGCCAAACTAAAGCAAGACCACAGGAAAAGTAAAATGCCATTTCAATTTGAATCTCTATACGCTCATAGCCTAGAATTTAAGTCTGCACCGTCAAAAGTAAAAGGACGTTTTGCTGAGAATAAAAAACAATTGGGTTATTTGTTTTTATTTAAAAAGTATCCAAATGGGTTTGATCAATACATGCTTCGTCTGCTACGGGCTTATATAAAACAAGCTCTTATAGCAATTCATAATGCCGAGCGTTTAGACTATGTAATAGAATCCGATAGACTGCGCAATGAAATGAAAATTGCTCAAAAGATTCAAAACAAATTAATCCCGGAACTAACTAAGGAGATGGGACACCTAAAAGTAAGCACCTATTATCAACCGGCTTCTGAAGTAGGCGGCGATTACTTTGATTGCATATATAAAGCCCCTAACAAACAACTATTTGTAATAGCTGACGTGTCTGGAAAAGGAATTAATGCTGCCTTTCATGTTGCTAAAATGAAAGGCATATTTCAGTCATTAACAGCAATGGACTTAGATTTAGAAAAAATTCTAAACCACTGCAACAACTCTGTCAAAGCATGCTTTGAAAAAGGAGTTTTTATAAGTCTAATAATATTAGATGTTGATCAAAAAAAACGGACTTTAAACTGGGCTAGAGCAGGACACTGCCCAATTTTATTTTGGGATGACGCAAAACAAAAACTATCTGAACTTGAAGGCCCTGGTATTGGTTTAGGCATAACTAATGAAGTTTTGTTTAAAAAAAGCTCTAAAGTGCAATCAAAACAATACCAAGAAAATGATTTTTTCGTTCTTTACACTGATGGGGTTATAGAGGCCAGAAACAACAAAAAAGAAGAGTTTGGACTACAAAGACTAAAAAACAGCCTTATTAAAAACAAAGATAAAAATGTGGAAATACTTAAAATGGGTCTAATAGAAGATTTAAACAATTTCCGTAAAGATGAAACTATTTTTGATGACCTTAGTGTTATAATAATCAAATCTGAATAAATGAAAATCAAATCTGAAAACATTGAGAATATAGGGGTTCTGCGACTTGAAGGAGAATTAGATGCAAGCACCGCTATAGATGTTGACAAGGCGATAAAGCTCCATTTAGAAAAAGGGAAAAAGCATCTAATAATTGACGGGGCTAAACTTGACTATATTTCTTCTGCAGGAATTGGTGTCTTTGTTGCCTATTTAGAAGCCGTACAAGAGAATAATGGGAAAATCGCCTTCTGCGCACTCACCCCATCTGTTTTAAGTGTTTTTCAAATGTTAGGAATAGATCAAATAATGACTATTGTTGATGATGAGCAATCAGCCAAAACAAACCTCTTTGAGTCGTAAAATACAGATAATATCTAAACTTGAAGCCTTAAAAGAGCTTCGAAAAAAGCTTCGACTTTTATTTTCTAGTTGGTCAATTGATACTTCCATTTCTGAAGAGATTATTTTAGCCATTGAAGAGGTCTGTAGCAACGCTATAAAACATGGTCACAATAGCATAAAAACAAAGAAAATAGACATCACCCTAATACTCAAGGATAATAATCTCAACATTATTGTAGACAACATTGGGAGTATGCCAAAAGAAATAAATAAGCATCTAAACACCACTCTTGAAGAGTTAGTTGAGGCCAGAAAGAAGGGAGGGTTTGGACTCAAACTTATTTATTCAATAATGAACAATGTTAAATATATCACAAAAGATGGGCAGCATTCCTGTTATCTTTCTAAAAAGCTTAGATAAGGATAAGCAATTTTAACCCTTAATTTTTACATTTGCAGTTCATGATTTATTAATAAATGAAAATAAGAAAACAAAGGATGAAATCATTATTAACAATTATTGCCCTCTTTACAATTAGTCTACTTCAAGCCGTGGAAAAGGATAGTGTGCTTTTTAGTTATGGGGAAAACCAGATAAGTCTTCAAGAATTTATTGCGGTATATAAAAAGAGTAATTTAAAAAAAGACGATGCCTTTACAGAAAGTTCTATCAAAGAGTACTTGGATTTATATATAAACTTTAAGCTAAAAGTACAAGAAGCTTTAGACACTAAGTTTGACACTATTCCCAGTGTACAAGCAGAAATACAGAAATACAGAAAACAGCTAGCCAAGTCACATTTACAAGATAACAATGCTTATGAGTCTTTAATTCGCGAAGCCTATGAACGTAAAAAGAAAGTTCGCGATGTATCTCACATACTGATCAAGTTAAACCAAGATGCAAATGCAAAAGATAGTCTAGAGGCATATCAGAAGATTGAAACTATTTATAACAAATTAATCGCTGGAGATGACTTTAGCAAACTTGCAAAAGAAAATTCAGATGACCCAAGCGTTAAAAGCAACCTTGGTAGATTAGGCGCTATTCAAGTTTTAAACTTTGTTTACCCTTTTGAAAGCATGGCTTATAATACTAAGGTAGGGACTATTTCAAAACCCTTTAGAACACGTTTTGGATATCACATATTAAAAGTCAATTCGGAAGAAGATAACCAAGGCAGCCTTTTGACTGCACATATTTTTATAAAATCGAGCGAAAAGGATAAGGTTGAAGATCAAGAAGCTCAAAAAGCTAAAGCACAAGATGTTTATCAGCTTATCCGTTTAAATCAAACGGGATCTTCTGGACTTAGTTTTGAAGAAGCAGTCCAAAAATTTTCTGACGATGCTCAATCAAAACCAAACAATGGGAAAATAAGATGGTTTGGTAAAGGGGAAATGGTTGCCGAATATCAAGAGGCTGCGTATAAATTAAACAATATTGGTGACGTATCTAATCCTGTAAAATCCCCCTATGGTTGGCACATAATTAAGCTTTTAGATAAAAAGGCTCTTGGAGCCTATGAGCAAGAAAAAGCTGCTATTAAGCAAAAAATTGTTCGAACAGCCCGAAAGCAAATTGCAGAAGACCGCCTGTTAAGTGAGGTAAAGCGTGAAAACAATTATCAGTTTTATCAAAAAAACTATGATAAGCTGATTAAAAAAATGGATGAAAGTGTTTTAAAAAATTCTTTTTCTAGAGAAGGCTTTAAAGGGAAATGGTCTAAACCATTATTTAAACTAGGAGATAATGCATACACACAGGCTGACTTTTTGAATTATGTTCAGAAGTATCAAAAATCCAAGACAGGAAAAACCATAGAAGATGTGCTACTAAATCTTTATAAACGTTATGTAAAGCAAGTGTGCAATAACTATCAAGAAAAAATGCTAGAGATTAAAGATCCTTCTTTCAAAGCCCTCATGCAAGAATATCATGATGGTATACTTCTCTTTGAGATAATGGATCGTAAAGTTTGGAATAAAGCTGTTATTGATACTGTTGGACTTGAGGCATTTTTTAATCAAAATATTAATAATTATAAATGGAAGGAGCGTATTCACACGAAAATATACAATTGTAATACTAAACAAACTGCTAATGATTTAATGAATTATTTAAATAAATGGCCAAATAGTGCAGATTCTAGTGTATATAATCGATTTAATGAGTCGAGAGAAGAAGAAATAGTAAGAATTGAAGAATTTAAATTAGAAAAGGGAAATAATGAGCATGTAGATGAAACTAATTGGGCTGCAGGCCTACATTACAAAGAAATAAAGGGCAAAAATCCACATATTGTTATTAATAATATGCTATTAATTAATCCAGAACCTAAGGCTCTTAAAGA